>NZ_JBLXXR010000010.1:0-76161 GCF_048513535.1 Rothia sp. CCM 9416
AGTGTAACCAGAACCTAAAGATGGTGAAATGGATAACAAGAAGCAGGTTTTCGCCCCGCCAAGAGCGGGCCAACAAGGAGGTCACCCCATGGCACAACCCTTCACCGACACCCACCACCAGAAACTAGCAGAACAGGCCGTCCAGCTGGTTGCTGACTGGGTTCAGGCAGCCCAGCAGATTCCCTCTGACCCTTCCGCAGAAAAACTGGCCGGAGTTCTCAAAGACCCTAACGGCCTAGACTTCACCGTGGGCTTTGTGGACGGCGTCATCCGCCCCGAAGACCAGCAAGTCGCCGGTAAAAACCTGAGCCGAATCGCCCCGATCGTGCCCTCCTTCTTGCCCTGGTACATGAAAAGCGCTGTAGGGGTGGGCGGCAAGCTGGCCGCCAAGGCTTCCTGGCCCACCGTACCCCTTGCCCGCACCGTCCTGCGCCAGATGGTGGGCCACCTGATTGTCGATGCCCGCGACCAGAAGCTGGGCCCCGCCATCAAACACCTGACCTCAACAGGCAACAAGCTCAACATCAACCTGCTGGGTGAAGCCGTCCTAGGTGACCGCGAGGCAGAACGCCGCCTGAGTGAAACCAAGCGACTGCTGGCCCGCGACGACGTTGACTACGTTTCCATTAAGGTATCCTCCGTATCTGGCCCCCACTCGCACTGGGCCTTCGAAGAGGTCGTGGCCGATGCCGTTGAACGCCTGACCCCCCTCTACGAGCAGGCGGCGGCATCACCGACCCCCAAGTTCATCAACCTGGACATGGAAGAGTACAAGGACCTGGACATGACCATCGCGGTCTTCACCAAGATCCTTGACCAACCCCAGCTTAAGAACCTGGAGGCCGGCATCGTGCTCCAGGCCTACCTGCCCGACACCCTGGCCGCCATGCAGCACCTTCAGGAGTGGGCCGCTCAGCGCGTTGCCGCCGGTGGCGCTCGCATCAAGGTTCGACTGGTCAAGGGCGCAAACCTGTCCATGGAAAGGGTAGAAGCCGCCGTTCATGGCTGGCCCCTGACTACCTGCGACTCCAAACAGGACTCTGACACTAACTACAAGCGCATCCTCAACTATGCACTGACCCCCGAACGCACCCGCAACATCCGCCTGGGCGTTGCCGGCCACAACCTCTTTGACGTCGCTTTTGCACTGCTTCTCGCCGAAGACCGAGGGGTCGAAAAAGATATCGAATTTGAGATGCTCATCGGCATGGCCTCCCAGCAGGCGGAGGTTATCCGCCAGCGTGTGGGCCACCTGCTGCTTTACACCCCCGTGGTCCGCCCCGAAGAGTTCGATGTCGCTATCTCCTACCTGGTGCGCCGCCTTGAAGAGAACGCATCGAGCGAGAACTTCATGAGCGCGGTCTTTGACCTGGATTCTTCCCCCCAGCTCTTTGAACGCGAAAAGAATCGATTCTTGCGCTCCCTGGAGGCTGTGACCGATGAAGTTCAGCCGCCCCAGCGCACCCAGAACAGGCTGGAGGAGACTGCTGATACTGTTTTCAAGCCTGCCCCCGGGACCTTTGAGAACACTCCCGATACCGACCCAGCCCTGGCGGGTAACCGTGAATGGGGCCGCGCTATCTTGGAGCGCTCCAAGACCACCCAGATTGGTCTGGATGCTCTGGAAGCTAACGAGCTGGGTTCATCAGAAGAGGCTGAGACCCTGGTCGCCCAGACCGTGGAAGCTGGCCGCGCCTGGGGTGCCCGCCCCGCCTCCGAACGTGCCGAAATCCTGCGTAAGGTAGCCGTCAACCTGGCGGTCCGCCGTGGCGAGTTCATGGAGATTATGGCTGCTGAGGCCGGCAAGACCCTGGACCAGGGAGATGTTGAAGTCTCTGAGGCTATCGACTTTGCCTACTACTACGCTCTGCTGGCTGAGCGCCTTGATTCTGTGGACGGTGCCAAGCACCACCCGGTTAAGCTGACCCTGGTCGTTCCGCCCTGGAACTTCCCCACAGCGATCCCCGTCGGTGGTGTGCTTTCTGCCCTGGCCGCTGGCTCCGCCGTGATTTTCAAGCCCGCAAGCAACACCGCCCGGGTGGGCGCACTGATTGCTGAGGTGCTGTGGCAGGCTGGAGTGCCCGAGGAGGTCCTGCGCCTGGTCAAGGTCACCGACCGCCAGGCCGGTTCCACCATGATTGCCCACCCCAGCGTTGACCGCCTTATTCTGACCGGCGGTTACGAGACCGCCGAGATGTTCCGGTCCTGGCGTAAGGACCTGCCGCTATTCGGTGAGACCTCCGGTAAGAACTCCATTATTGTGACCCCCAATGCTGACCTTGATCTGGCGGTTAAAGACGTGGTCTACTCGGCCTTCGGTCATGCCGGGCAGAAGTGTTCAGCGGCTTCAACGGTTATTCTTGTTGGCTCGGTAGGGGAGTCTAAACGCTTCTACAACCAGCTGGTCGATGCGGTAAAGTCCCTGCACGTTGCCCACCCCCAGGACATTGAAGCCGAGATGGGCCCGGTCATTGAGGTTCCCGAGGGCAAGCTCAAGCGCGGCCTGACCGAGCTGGGCGAGGGCGAGACCTGGGTACTCAAACCCCAGCAGCTCGATGAGACCGGCAGGCTCTGGTCACCCGGCGTCCGCGCAGGTGTCAAACCCGGCTCCGAGTACCACCTGACCGAGTACTTTGGCCCCATTCTGGGTGTCATGAAGGCCGCAACTTTAGAAGAAGCCATTGAGCTTCAGAACGCAACCGACTACGGCCTGACCGCTGGCCTGCATTCACTGGATTCCGGTGAACTTGAACTCTGGCTCAGCAGGGTTCAGGCGGGTAACCTCTACGTCAACCGAGGCATCACCGGCGCGATTGTTCAGCGTCAGCCCTTCGGCGGCTGGAAGAAGTCCACCGTAGGTTCGGGCACCAAGGCTGGCGGCCCCAACTACCTGGTGGCCCTCAGCGACTGGGAAAGCGCACCCGCAACTGCGACCACCGCCCCCTCCGACCAGAAGGTGCTCTCTGTGCTGACCGCTGTTCGCGGCCTGGATGGCTTCCCACCAGAAGAGCTGGATATGCTGGCTCGCGCCGCAAGCTCTGATGCTGATGCCTGGGCAACTGAGTTCGGGCAGGGGCACGACCCCAGTAAGCTGGGTGTAGAACGCAATATCCTGCGTTACCTGCCAACTACGGTTCAGGTTCGTCTAGACCAAGATGGGGAGCTTGTCGCTGCCTTGCGCGTTCTGCTGGCGGGGCTGGTTGCCGGGGCACGGGTTGAGTTCTCCACCGCCCAGGAGCTACCCACTGCTCTGACCGCAGCTCTGGGCGCCGCAGGTATCAGCCTTGTCTCTCAGGACGATGCTCAGTACCGCTCGGCTCTTGCCAAAATTGCTCACACCCCCTCCAAGAAGCTTGAGGGAACCGCTTTTGAGGGTGCCCGTATCCGCTACATTGGCCAGGATGTCACGAGTGTCTACCAGGCCTTGAATGGCCGACCCGACATTGCGGTTTACTTCCAGCCTGTGACAGAAGCCGGTCGAATCGAGATTCTGCCCTTTATCCGGGAGCAGGCCGTTTCGATTACTGCCCACCGTTTCGGTAACCCCTACAAATTCTCTGAGGGCCTTATCTAATCCACGGTAAAGACCAGCCCGCCCTTCACCATGAGGGGCGGGCCTTTTATGGTAAGAAGACAGTAAAAGAGGTGGCGCCAAACACGCATCACTGTTTTCTGTGTCATATAATCGTGCCTAGGCTGATTCCTTTTCCCTCACTGGAATCATGCGCAGTTAGTTCGAGCTTCACGCACCTCGATCGGCATCTTTGATCACTAGAAAAGGACACCTCCGATGAGCAATGTTCCCGCAGAACTCAAATACACCAAAGAACACGAGTGGGTTGGTCAACTCACCGCAGACGGAACAGTTCGTATTGGGGTGACAGACCACGCCCAGGGTGAACTGGGCGACGTTGTGTACGTTGACTTGCCCGAAGTGGGGGACACCCTCGAAGCTGAGGCAACATTCGGTGAGATTGAATCCACCAAGAGCGTCTCTGACCTCTTCGTTCCGCTTTCTGGCCAAGTTGTAGCTGTCAACGATGCCTTGGAAAGCTCGCCCGAAATTGTGAACTCTGATCCTTACGGTGAGGGCTGGCTGATTGAACTCCGCCCGGCGAACAAAGCTGATATTGATTCCCTGCTTTCTGCTGAGGGCTACCTAGCTGAGATTGAAGCCCAGTAGCTTTCCCACTTTTCGTAGAGCTTGTGCACCGCCTTTTCCCTGCCGGGGAGGGCGGTGCCCTTCTGCTGAGCGAAAATCACGAAAAATACCGGATGGAACACGGCCTGAAATAGCCATAAATCGTTCCTAATGGCTAAGATTAAACAAGCGGTTCACTGTTTACCATTTCGTGACCTTGTGCCGGTTCATACCACAACACAACATATCCCTTGACGTAGTCATCTTCCCCGGGTTCCAGACCCCAAGATTCTTCTGTCGCACCATCCCACAAAGGACTAGATTGTATGGCCCCCGCCGAAGCCCACCCACAGACAAGCACCATTAGCCTCACCGCCCTGGGGATTTCTCAGGCTCACACTCCTACTGCTGAGGAAACCGCCCTGCTGGCAACTCTTCCTGTTGGCTCAGCTGTTCTTATTGGTATTGATGGTCAGTTCAAGGGTGCTCGTTTCCTGCTGACTCCCGATGCGACAGATGACGGTGGGGTTCTACCCACTATTGCCGGCCGTAGCCCTGAGTCTGACATCTACTTAGACGACGTCACCGTTTCGCGTCGCCACGCACTCTTTATTCCAAACGCTGGTAGCTTCATCCTGACCGACGCTGATTCCTTGAACGGTACCTATGTTAATGGTGATCGCGTCGATGAGGCTTACCTCAAGAACGGCGATGAAATCCACATCGGCAAGTTTCACTTCGCTTTCTACCAGGGTCAAGGCAAGTAATGAAACCCCAGGCACAATCTGCTGACGCTAGCGGTGCCGGGGCCAAGAATAAGACGATCGGCCAGGTACTCGGCGCCCTCGAAGGTGAGTTTGAGGGTATTAGCGCCTCTAAAATTCGCTTCCTTGAAGACAAGGGGCTGGTGAGCCCGCAGCGCACTAATACCGGTTACCGTAAGTACTCTGAGCAGGATATTGAGCGCCTACGCTATGTCCTCCAGCTTCAGCGAGACCAGTACCTACCGCTCAAAGTTATCAGGCAGCGTCTAGCTGAGTTAGATGCTGGGCTTGCGCCCGAGGCCGTCCAGTCTCAGGAAGAGAAAACCGTTCCTGCTGTTGCTCCGGGTCAGCGCCCAGCTCTTCCTGCTGAACCTGGGCAGGTCTATACTCTGCGAGAGCTGGGCCAGGCGGCTGGCGTTGATATGCCCCTGCTCCGTGAACTCCTCAACTACGGGCTGCTAGAAGAGGGGAAAGAAGCCTACGATCAGTATGATCTGGCTGTCACCGAGGTCTGTAACCAGCTCACTGTCCACGGCCTACACCCGCGCCACCTGAGGGCTTTCCGGGCGGCGGCTGACCGGGAAGTAGACCTGGTGGAGACCGCTGTCGGCCCGCTGGCCTTGCGTAAGGACGAAAAATCTCAGGCCAGGGCGGCTGAGCTTGCTGGTGAAATTGCCCAGTTGATGCTCCGCCTACACATGGCCCTTGTCGCAGGCGCAATGCCAAGCTTTGATTAGGCTCTTTGAAGGCTGAGTCTCTGGCTAGCTTTCTGGTGGCGGTATTTTAATGACTTAGACCACCTTAAAACGCCGGGTGTCTGGCTGACCTAAATAACAGTCAATCGGGTTGGGGCAGGTAGGATAAGAGAGTCCATGATCCACATGAGGGAAGGAATCGCTATCACCGTGAATAACGATAACGGTTACAAGAGCGCAACTGATGCGCTACAAGGCGTACCTGCCCCTCTGGATCAGCCCTTGCTGGGTATTGACGACGTCATGCCTCGCAGTGCCCCGGTAGGCGAGCAGGGCGTTCTGTTTGACGATCCGCTTTCCCTGGTCGATGAAAATCTGGGCTACCGTGGGCCTACGGCCTGTAAAGCTGCTGGCATTACCTACCGCCAGCTTGATTACTGGGCCCGAACTCACCTGGTCGAACCCACCGTGCGTTCTGCTCAGGGGTCAGGTTCCCAGCGTCTATATTCTTTTCGCGATGTCCTGGTTCTTAAAATCGTTAAGAGCCTTTTGGACACCGGGGTTTCCCTGCAACAGATCCGCACTTCGGTGGAGCACCTGCGTGCCCGGGGTGTCGAAGATTTAGCCGGTATCACTCTCATGTCTGACGGTGCATCGGTCTATGAATGCACCTCAGCTGCCGAGGTAATCGATTTGGTACAGGCTGGCCAGGGGGTCTTCGGCATTGCCATTGGCCGGGTCTGGCGTGAACTCGAAGTTTCGCTCAGTGAGCTACCCGGCGAGAACACCGCACAAGAAGTCGCTCAGGGCCCCGAAATTCACGATGAGCTCTCTGCCCGCCGGGCGCGTAAAGCTGGCGCCTAATCAGCTATTAGTTTTGTTCTGTGTAAACACAGCACATAAGGGAAGGAAACCCTTCAAGGGTTTCCTTCCCCTTTTGTATTCCTAGGCGCCTTACTTGGCTTTCTCAAGCTCTACCAGCCCGGCTAAGAGGGCTGTAAAAGCATCTGCCAGAGGCTGGGCTTCTGCTTCAGGCCAGTAGTGGACGGGGTAGGCGGAGCCTTGAATTCGCTGAAGCAGGGGAGTCTCAGGAATCGGGATTTCTGCTACCAGATCACCAAAGAGGACCCGCATTTCTTCGGTGCGGTATTCGTGCTCAGGGTCATTGTCCCTGACCTTATTCATAATGATGGATGCTGCTCCGACAGCGTACTCAGTGTTTGACTCAAAGCGGGCGATAGCTCGCATAGTGCGTTCAGAGCCGGCAACAGAGAAGAGGGAAGGCTCGGCAACAGAGAGAACCCGCCCGGAAGCCGCCCAGGCCATCTCGGTCAGGCGACCAAGGGTTGGTGGGCAGTCGATGAGGATGAGGTCAAAATCGTCGCTCACGGGTTCTAGCAATCGTGCTAGATGAGGCAACAGAATGTCTGTAGGCTCAGACCGTTCCAGGGCTGTCAGCCGGGCTGACGCCCGCCCAACCCACACCCCGGCTTCTAAGCCAGTTCGGGAAGCCTGCCCCAAACTGCCCAGAGCGGTCCATGAGGAGGGACGAATCTCGTCCTTGAGCCAATAATTGTCGGGCGCTGAGAGCATGGCACCCATATCGGCACCATCGGTAGGTGAGCCCAGACCCGTTGAAGCATCCCCGTGCGGATCCAAGTCAATGACCAGAACACGTAATCCGCAGGCCTGGGCGGCAGAAGCAAGCCCTAGAGTAACAGAGGTTTTACCCACGCCGCCTTTAAGGCTACTGATGCTTACAATGCTGGTCATACTGGGAAGCCTCTCGATTACTGGGAACACACTGCCTTTACTATGCTACCTAAAAAGCTGGGGACGATGAGCTTGCCTATACCCACGCCTGGGAAGGGGCTAGCAGGAGAAAATACCAAGTGTAGTGCTAGTGACCATAAAATCCATAGATTACGGTCCTCATCACACAACATGGCCTCAAAAGGGAGTCTGGGCCGTCAAAAAAAGCTATATTTGAGGTGTTCACACACTCTTGTGGCTTAGCTCCGCCTGCCTGTCTAGGTTTCGACGGAGCGGAACGGAAAGAAATGTTTTCAAAAATCTTGGTCGCCAACCGTGGCGAAATCGCGATTCGCGCCTACCGAGCGGCCTATGAGCTTGGTGCAAAGACAGTCGGTGTCTTCCCCTACGAAGACCGCCACTCCATTCACCGCCAGCAGGCTGATGAAGCTTACCCCATCGGTGAAGAGGGACACCCCGTTCGGGCTTACCTGGACATTGATGAGATCATCCGCGTCGCCAAAGAAGCCGGCGCCGATGCCATCTACCCTGGTTACGGTTTCCTCTCCGAAAATCCTGATTTGGCGCGGGCTGCAGCTGACGCTGGTATCACCTTCATTGGCCCGCCCCCGGAGGTACTGGAGTTAGCGGGAAATAAGGTAGAGGCACTGCGTGCCGCCCGCCGCGCAGGTATCCCGGTGCTCAAATCAACCGAACCCAGCTCAGACATCGACTACCTCCTGAGCCAGGCGGAAGAAATCGGCTTCCCCATTTTCGTGAAAGCTGTTGCCGGTGGCGGTGGCCGTGGCATGCGCCGGGTCGAAAACCGCCAAGCTCTTAAAGGCTCCATCGAAGCGGCGATGCGTGAAGCTGAAACCGCGTTTGGTGACCCCACTGTCTTCCTGGAACAGGCTGTCTTGCGCCCCCGCCACATCGAGGTGCAGATTCTTGCCGATGCAGAGGGCAACATCGTTCACCTCTTTGAGCGTGACTGCTCGCTCCAGCGCCGTCACCAGAAGGTCGTTGAAATCGCTCCTGCCCCCAATCTGGACGATAAGATCCGTCAGGCCCTCTTCCGCGATGCTGTGAAGTTCGCCCGGGAGCTAGGCTACGTCAACGCCGGTACCGTGGAATTCCTGGTCGATACCGCAGGTGAGCGCGCTGGCCAGCATGTCTTTATCGAGATGAACCCCCGTATTCAGGTGGAGCACACCGTCACCGAAGAGGTGACCGATGTTGACCTGGTTCAGTCACAGATGCGTATTGCTGCCGGTGAAACCCTGGATGATTTGGGAATCCACCAGGAGGACCTGAAAGTACGTGGCTACGCCCTTCAGTCCCGCATCACTACCGAAGACCCCGCCAACGGTTTCCGCCCGGACGTTGGCAAGGTAACCTACTACCGTTCGGCCGGTGGCTCCGGCATCCGACTGGACGGTGGCACCGTCTACACCGGGGCGCAGATTTCACCGCACTTTGACTCCATGCTGGTCAAACTGACCTGCCGGGGTCGTACCTTTGAATCAGCTGTTCAGCGCGCCTCCCGTGCGCTGGCGGAGTTCCGTATTCGTGGTGTTGCCACCAATATCCCCTTTATCCAGGCGGTGCTGGAGGACCCCACCTTCCGCGCGGGCGATGTCTCCACCCCCTTCATCGATGAGCACCCCGAGCTCTTGATCAAGAAACCCTCCGCTGACCGTGGAACCAAGGCTCTTCAGTACCTGGCGAACGTAACCGTCAATAAGCCTCACGGCCCCCGCATTGACGGTATTGACCCGCGCACTAAGCTCCCACGTTTCCCCGGGGATAAGGTTTCAGAGCCTTTCCGCTCACCCTTTGACGCTTCGTCCCATCAGCCTCCAGCTGGTTGGCGGCAACGCCTGCTAGAACTGGGGCCGGAGGGCTTTGCCAAGGCAGTGCGTGAGACCAAGGAAGTGCTGATCACAGATACAACCTTCCGAGATGCTCACCAGTCACTGCTGGCAACCCGTGTGCGTACCCGTGACCTCTTGGCAGCAGCACCAGCTGTAGCTCACGTCACCCCGGAGCTTTTCTCTGTTGAAGCTTGGGGCGGTGCTACCTACGACGTTGCTCTGCGGTTCCTGACTGAGGACCCTTGGGAACGCCTTGCCCACCTGCGTGCGGCCATGCCTAACCTGCCTATCCAGATGCTACTGCGGGGTAGGAACACTGTGGGCTACACGCCCTACCCCACCGAAGTAACCGATGCTTTCGTGCAGGAGGCAGCAGCCACCGGTGTTGATATCTTCCGCATTTTTGATTCGCTGAACGATGTCTCCCAAATGACACCGGCTATCAAGGCCGTTCGTGCAACGGGCACAGCGGTAGCTGAGGTGGCAATCTGCTACACCGGCGATATGCTCGACCCCAACGAGAAGACCTACTCACTGGACTACTACCTCAACCTTGCCGATCAGGTGGTTGAGGCCGGTGCTCACATCCTAGCCATTAAGGACATGGCAGGGCTGCTGCGCCCCGAGGCGGCCCGCCGACTGGTGACCGCTCTGCGGGAGCGCTTTGATCTGCCAGTGCATCTGCACACCCACGACACTGCCGGTGGCCAGGTGGGTACTCTGCTTGCGGCGGTTGAAGCCGGTGTTGACGTTGTGGACGTGGCCTCAGCCTCCATGGCTGGCACCACCTCACAGCCCTCTTTCTCAGCTCTTGTGGGTGCTCTCCAGCATACCGAGCGTCAGCCCTCTATCACCCTTGAGGCCGCCTGCGCTCTGGAACCCTACTGGGAAGCTGTTCGTACCATCTACAAGCCCTTTGAGATGGGCTTGTCTGCCCCGACCGGGCGTGTCTACACCCACGAGATTCCTGGCGGTCAGCTCTCCAACCTCCGCGCCCAGGCTAAGGCTCTGGGGCTGGGGGAGCGGTTCGAGGACATCGAAGATATGTACGCGGCAGCTGATCGCATGCTGGGCCATATCGTCAAGGTCACCCCGTCCTCCAAGGTTGTGGGCGACCTGGCTCTCCAGTTAGTCGGTATGGGTGTCTCACCCGAGGACTTTGAGAAAGATCCTCAGAACTTTGATATCCCCGACTCCGTTATCGGCTTCCTCAACGGTGAACTGGGTACCCCGCCTGCTGGTTGGCCTGAGCCCTTCCGCACCCGGGCACTTGAGGGCCGCAAGCTGGCGAAGCCTAGCCTTAAGGAACTTTCTGCGGAGGACCTTGCGGCTTTGGCTGGGGACTCGGCAACCCGCCGCGCTACCCTCAACCGCCTGCTCTTTGCCGGCCCCACCCAGGATTATGAGAAGGCCCGGGAGGAGTTCGGCGATGTTTCAATCCTGCACACCCGTGACTTCCTCTACGGCATGGTCTTCAAGCGCGAACACGTCATCTCCCTGGGTAAGGGTGTGCGTTTGATTGCTACCCTGCAGGCTATCTCAGAGCCAGATGATAAGGGTATCCGTGAGGTCATCTGCACCTTGAATGGTCAGCAGCGTAGTGTCTATGTTCGCGATAACTCGGTTGAGTCCAACGTCAAGGAAGCTGAGAAGGCTGATGCCTCCAATCCCGGTCATATAGCGGCTCCTTTCGCCGGTGGTGTGACTATTACGGTCAAGCCCGGCGATGTCATTGCGGCGGGTGACCAGGTAGCCACCATTGAGGCTATGAAGATGGAGGCTTCAATTACTTCCACCGTCTCAGGTACCGTCGAACGTATCGTCTATAAGGACATCTCGCAGGTAGCTGGTGGTGACCTGCTGATTGTGGTCAATGTTCAGTAGAGAACCTGAGTAAGAAGGCGGCGGTTCCCGGGCAACGGGGGCCGCTGCTTTCTTTTGCCCCCACCGATGGCCTAAGGCAGGGGTAAGTTCGCGGGTATTTCTTTCTTTAATCTAGTCAGGTCAGCTTTCCAGTGCTAGTTTTTTAGGCATGATAAAGACTCGTGGACTGTTGATTTCCTGGCTCCTGAGCACTGCTCTCTTTTACATGTGTTCGATTGGATACACCGTCTTTCAAGCTAGGTTCAGTGATGTGAATCCGCTGGGGGCAGGAGGCCTTACTTTCACGCCTATCGTGGACCGTTGGGTAGTAGTGGTTGCTATGGTTACACTCTGGGTAAGCGCAATTTTGGGTGCTATCTACTTGAGTTTGAGCATCAATAATTGGAAACATAGAACTGCCATTCCCGGGCAAAGGGAAAGTACTGCAGGAGTTCTGACCGCAGTTCTTTGGGTTCTCGGGACGCCCATCTTCCTCATTTTCTTTCTGCTCGGTCTATTAATGGCGTTTATTACATATAGTATGCAGGATTACAAATATATACAGAGCGAAAGCGCCCAGACATATATTTTGGTTAGTAAAGACAACATCGATTACAGCACCTACTATCAGTACAAAAGAGTTGCTCCTGGCCTGATGATTCGAGACCGGGAGATCAACTACTCACATTGGCAGGCTGGAGAATATGTTCCCCCGGAAGCGCCTTTATTTGATTGGTGAATGGGCCCAGATAAGCTAGGTAGCATGAATATTACTCACATTATGGTTATTGGTTTTGGTGCTCTTCTCTTGCTGGTGGGGGCGCTTGCTCCTCAAGCTGGGTGGAACCTGCCGGTAATGATTCTGGGCGGTCTGCACGTGGTAGTAGGTAACGTCCTTGTTTTCCGTCAGATGAAACAGAACCTTCAGCAGACCAAGCAAACTCCCCAAGACAAGGCAACCAACGAATAAGCACACTAGGCTGATCGGGAGGATTTTAGTCTGGGGCAGTGGGCGGGAATAGCCTGTCAGCGTTCGATGTTGAACCTTACACGGGCACACCGAATCAGTGCCCACAAAAGCTACAGCGAAAGGTACCGTGTTGAGCGCAGTACGCGAATACGACATTATTATCATCGGATCAGGTTCCGGTAACTCTCTACCGAACGCAGCAATGGAAGGCAAGAAAATTGCCATTATTGACGGCGGACGGTTCGGCGGAACCTGCCTGAACGTGGGGTGTATCCCTACCAAGATGTACGTTTACCCTGCCTCGGTTGTTACCCGGAGCAAGGAGGCCGCTCGGCTGGGGGTTGAGCTAGAACACCGCAGTACTGCCTGGCACGATATCCGTGACCGCATTTTTGGGCGTATCGATGCTATCAGCCAGGGCGGTTTGCAGTGGCGTAAGTCCCTGGACAATGTGGATGTCTACCAAGAGTTCGTCCAGTTCATTGACACCCACACTCTACGTACCGATTCAGGTATTGAGCTGACCGCCCCTCAGATTGTTGTAGCGACCGGATCCCGCGTTTCACTGCCTCAGGTTCCCGGTATCGACCTGCCCCAGGTGCACACATCCGACACCATCATGCGCTTGGAGGACCTACCCCAACACATCGTGGTGGTGGGCGGTGGCTTTATCGCCGCTGAGTTCGCGCATGTCTTTAACGGGCTTGGGGCTCGTGTAACCCAGGCTGTTCGTTCCGACCGTCTGCTCAGGAGCCATGACCGCAGTATCGCAGAGACTTTCACCACTGCCGCTCAGCATCAGTGGGACCTTCGCCTTAACCACGCCCTGCGCTCTATAGAACCAAGTCAGGGTGGAAAAGTGACGGTTCACTTTGAGGCCCATGGGCAGGATGTCACGGTTGAAGCCGATACCGTACTGGTAGCCACAGGGCGCACCCCGAACTCGGATACAATCTCGGCCGCCACTTTCTTTGACGTTGATGAGCGAGGCCTGGTGCAGGTCGATGAGTACCAGCGTGTTCTCTCAGGTGGCCTTCCGGTCAAGGGCCTATGGGCGCTGGGTGATGTGTCGTCACCTTTCCAGCTCAAGCACGTTGCCAACGCTGAGATGCGCACTGTGCAGTGGAATCTGCTCAACCCTGAGCACCTCAAAGCCACAGACCACCGCTTTGTCCCTTCCGCTGTTTTCACCTACCCTCCGATTGCTTCGGTGGGCCTGACCGAGGAAGAAGCCCAGCAAGAGGCTGACCGCGAGGGCTTTGAGATAACCGTCAAAGAGCAAAAGTTCGGCGACGTTGCCTACGGTTGGGCCATGGAGGACTCTGAGGGGCTCTGCAAACTGATTGCCCGCAAGGATACCGGTCAATTACTGGGAGCACACCTGATTGGTGAAGAATCACCAACCCTGATTCAACCCCTCATCCAGGCTATGAGCTTTGGCCTTTCTGCTCGGGATATGGCTCGTGGCCAGTACTGGATCCACCCGGCCCTGACTGAAGTTGTAGAGAACGCGCTTCTGGGCCTGGAGCTGGACTCCTAGCAAGTCACTCTGAGATAGAGGTACCGTGCACCGGAGGCTAGAGTTTTCTAGTTGCTCTCTCTGCTTTCGGCTCAGAACTAACGAGAGTCAAGCCCCGAACCCTCATAAGGGTTCGGGGCTTGACTCTATTGGATTGACCTACCCTCAGAAGCTAGGGCTTGGTCGAATCCGAACTAGCACCGCCCTCAGCAGATCCTTCACGGCCTTGATCTGCTGTATTCTTTGAAGCTGAGAGGGGAGATGCCTGCTGAATTTTTTCGGCCAGCTCCTGGAACCGCCCAGCCTGGTGACCGGTAAAGTCCTGGAACTTCTGGCCCTGCACTGACTTGAACTCTTCCCACTTCTCAGTCTGCTCTGCCCTAATCTCCTGAACACGTTCGGCAGTCTGCGCCGCCGTTTCGGTCACTGAAGTCTTGGTACGGTTGTAGATATCTTCAATATAGGAGTTGAAATCGGCAAGAACCTGCTTGCGCCTTACCTTCATGGAGGGGGTCAGATGTCCCTCAGCTTCGGTGAAGTCCTTGTCAACGATACGGAACTCGCGGATCGACTCAGCCTTGGACACCAGGGCATTCGCGTCGTCCACAAATTTCTGGATGGCTGCTCGGACGCTCGGGTGGTTGGCGGCCTCCTTGGGAGTAAGAGTGGGCGGAAGGCCGATACGTTCCAGCTCATCGGGAAGGACGTCGGGATCAAGGGTGATAAGTGCTGCGATAAAGGGCTTCTCATCGCCTACCAGCATGGCCTGAGAAACCATAGGGGCCTGACGTAGGCGGTCCTCGGCGGGTACCGGCATGACGTTTTTACCGCCAGCGGTCACAATGATTTCCTTTTTACGGCCGGTGATATAGATTTTACCGTCCTCATCAATATGGGCCAGGTCACCGGTTCGGAACCAACCGTCCTCGGTAAAGGCTGCCGCGTTCTCTTCGGGGTTATCCAAGTAACCAGAAATCAGACCGACACCGCGGTATTCAAGTTCACCATCTTCTGCGATTCGGGCTGAACCGCCCGGAATTAGAGTACCGACGTTGCCGATATCGAATCCGCGAATACGACCCACCGCCAGCGGTGCAGTAGTCTCCGTCAGACCGTAGCCTTCAACAACCTGGATACCTACAGCATGGTAGAAGTGGCCGTAGTGCGGGGCAAGGCGGCCTCCACCTGAAACAGCGAAACGAACCTTTCCCCCCATTGCCTCACGGAGCTTTGAGTACACCAGCTTGTCGTAAAACTTGTGCTGGAGTGCTAGCTTGTGGGTCATCTTTCCCGCAATTTGAGCCTCTGACCACCTAATGGCAACCTCAACGGAACGGTGGAAGAGCTTAGCGTTGATCTTGCCGCCCTTCTCTGATTTCTTGATTGCGCCCTCATAGACTTTTTCAAAGACTCGGGGGACAACCAGGAGCATAGTTGGCCGGAAGGAACTTAGATCTGTGGAGAGATTTTTGATATCGGGGGCATGCCCCACGGTCAGCCCGGCCTCAAAAGCAAGGATTTCGATGATACGACCCAGCACATGAGCTAGTGGCAAAAAGAGGAGTGTTGAGTTTGTTTCGTTGGCGATCTCAGGAATGGTGAGCTTGGAATTAACGCAGAGCCGTACAAAGTTACCGTGGGTAATGGGGCAGGCCTTGGGGCGGCCAGTAGTTCCCGAGGTGTAGACGATGGTAGCAAGCGAATCGAGGTTTGCTAGGGCACGCCGCTCTAAGACAGCTTCATCGGTTACCCCGGAACCTGCCTGAACCAGTGTGGAAATAGCTGCGTCCTCAATGACCCACACATCCTTGAGGCGCTCAAGAGAGAGCTCCTCGTCGGTGAGGTCACGGGCCTTCTCAATAACACCGGCCAGCTTAGTGTTTTCAACGAATACGGCCTTAGCCTTCGAGTGGGAAAGCGCCCATGCTGCCTGGGCGGGGGAAGATGTCTCGTAGACAGGTACAGAGATACCGCCTGAATACCAAATCGCAAAGTCAATCAGGGTCCACTCGTAGCGGGTACGACTCATAATGCCAATGACGTCTCCGGCTTCGATGCCCGATGCAATGAGCCCCTTGGCGAGGTCAATGACCTGACGACGGAACTCTTTGGCGGTTACGTTCACCCAGTTGCCTGGCGACTTTTGTACTCGGTAGACAACAGGGTCCCTGCTGTCCTGCGCGCGACGTTCCACCATTTCAGTCACGTTGATACATGGGTCAACGCTGACAAGTTGCGGGGAGTGTATTTCTTTCACCTTGCTACCTTTGCAATCTCACCCCACCGTTGGGGATGGAACGGGCTGTGGCTTCGGCACCACGCATGGGCATCTTATCCTGAGCAATTTTACAGGGCAAAATTAATCGGACTGCACGATTAGCGCTCTTAGAGAGCTGTTTTCTTAATCTACTGATCTACACGATGAGCTTACTTAAACTAGCGGTTATATTTAGCCTGAAAAACAGACAAAAGCAGTCCGGAAGAGTGCGCTTCTCTTTTTAGCAGAGTAGGGCCCGTGCTTACAATGTTTGGTAGGAAAACAGCGTACTGCCCCAAGGAGTGACTTCGCATGTATATGCAGCTTCGTTTCGTGCTCAAACCCCTCCTGCAACGGGTATACCATCACGATGTGGTGGGTGCTGAACACATCCCTGGTGACCAAGGTGCCATATTGGCAAGTAACCACGTGTCCTTTGTGGATTCTCTTTTCTTGCCACTTGCCGCACCCCGTCAGGTCTTTTTCCTGGCCAAATCAGACTATTTCACTACCCCAGGCCTCAAAGGTAGGTTGATGAAATGGTTTTTTACCTCGGTGGGGCAGCTTCCCATCGATCGTTCTGGTGGAGCTAAATCAGCCCAGTCTCTTGCCGCGGCAGTATCAGCCTTGCGAGAGGGGAAACTGGTGGGCATTTACCCAGAGGGCACCCGCAGCCCCGATGCCCGCCTCTACCGGGCAAAAATTGGTGTTGCCCGCCTAGCACTTGAAGCTGGAGTTCCTATTATCCCGGTTGCGCAACTGGGCAATGAGTATGTTCAGAGGCCGGGATCTAATAGGTTGCATGTGCGCCACCAGGGGAAAGCCATCCGCGTGCGAACCATTATTGGTGAGCCGATTGATACGACCCCCTACGCTCACCGGGAAGACCAGTGGGCCGCTCAACGGGAACTTGCTGATTTAGTTATGCAGAAAATTAGTGAACTCACCGGCAGAAAGATTATCCCAGCCTATGCTGGCGATATTAAGAAGCTTATGGCCTCTGAGAACATCAGCGCAGATGAAGCACTGCGCAGGTTGCACCCTGATTACACCCCCTAAGCGAGGAGGGTATGTGCCCCGGCTCATCATGGAAGCCTAGACCGGTTAGGGGTGTCATATGATGGACTCGCATTGTAGGGCACCCCAACCAAGACCATACTTTATCAAGAAAGCCTTTCCCCACGAGGCAGAGAACGACCACTATACTAAGGATTTATCGCGTCATGACCTCCGATATCAGCCCCAGCACCAAGAATTTATCTGAACTCGACGAGTGGCGTTCCCTCAAGATTGACCAGCACCCTCAGTGGGTTAATCACCCAGATTTTGCCCAAGTCATGCGTGAACTGAGCACCGTACCTCCGCTTGTATTCGCAGGTGAAGTCGATCAGATGCGTGCTGATTTAGCGCGGGTGGCAAACGGTGAAGCTTTCCTCCTGCAAGGTGGTGACTGCGCCGAAACCTTTGCCGGTGCAACCGCAGATAAGATATCGGGCCGTATTCGTACCCTGCTTCAGATGGCGGTAGTCCTGACCTACGGTGCGTCTATGCCCGTTGTAAAGATGGGGCGTATGGCCGGGCAGTTCTCAAAACCCCGGTCCTCCAACGACGAAACCCGCAACGGGGTGACACTGCCTTCCTTCCGCGGCGAGATGGTCAATGGCTTTGACTTCACCGAAGAATCCCGAGTCCACGACCCTCGCCGTATGCTTCGCGGCTACCACACCAGCGCATCCACCTTGAATCTGATTCGTGCTTTCACCCAGGGCGGCTTTGCCGATTTACGACTGGTGAACTCCTGGAATAAGGGATTCACCTCTAACCCCGCTCACTCTCGCTACGAGTCTATCGCGGCCGAAATTGACCGAGCCGTCAAATTCATGGAGGCCTGCGGCACTGACTTTGGACCGCTCAAAACCACCGATGTTTACACTGGACATGAAGCTCTGCTCCTTGACTTTGAGCGTGCACTCACCCGCATTGATTCACGGACCAACCTCCCCTACGATACCTCAGCCCACTTCCTCTGGATCGGTGAGCGAACCCGCGGCCTGGACGATGCCCACGTCAACTTCCTATCCAAGGTCCGCAACCCCATCGGTGTGAAGCTCGGCCCCACTACCACCGCTGACGATGCGCTTGCCCTGATTGACAAGCTTGACCCGGAACGCGATCCTGGCCGTCTAACCTTCATTATCCGCATGGGCGCCGCTACTATTCGTAAGAAGCTACCGGCGATTGTCGAAGGCGTGCAGAAAACAGGTGCCAAGGTCGTTTGGGTTACCGACCCCATGCACGGCAACACCATCTCTGTTCCCTCGGGCTACAAGACTCGCCGCTTCGATGATGTGGCCGATGAAGTTCAGGGTTTCTTTGAGGTCCACGAAGCCCTGGGCACCTTCCCCGGTGGAATCCATGTTGAAATGACCGGCGACGATGTCGCTGAGTGCCTGGGCGGCTCTGATCCGATTGAGGAAGCGGCCTTTGCTGACCGCTACGAGACTCTATGTGATCCCCGCTTGAACCACCAGCAGTCGCTGGAAATCGCTTTCCAGGTTGCTGAGTACCTGGCCCGCCGCTAAAAGGGACAGTCTCAATCCGTTAGCTTTCTAGTTACTTACTGAAAAGCCATCTGCCCTATCTGGTACCAGATAGGGCAGATGGCTTTTAGTTTTGGTCGAAGCATAGAGCTAAAACAGTAGGGTAGCTAGCCACCAACCGATGAATCCGGCACCAACCAGTCCAAGGAGTAAGAAGGCCGAGAAAGCTAGCAGGGCTACCGGCTGAGGTGCTGCTCGCCAGGGTTCAGCAGGGGAGCGGCGTTCTGCCTGGCTCTTAGCTGTGACGATGCCTGGACTCTGGTGAGCAGAATGTGCGGGAATGAAAGCATCACCTGCTTGCTGGGTTTGCCCTGCCCGACGTGGGGTATAACTAGCGGAGATGCTGGTTGCCGATGGCGCAGAGGCCGGTGCATTTGCTGCTTCCGTGGCAGGGCTTAGTCCAGAGAAGGCCACGGTGGTGTTGGGGTCCTGAGCCACGTCCCAGTAGAGAGTTTCATGGCCTGATCTGTCAGACTCTGGGGTAGCTGACGCGCTCGCCTTTTGTGTCGCCTGAGGCTTGGTCATGGGGCCCACACCGGCTATCTGGGTGGGGGCATAGACCTGAACCGGCGCTGAAGCGGCTGAACGCACCGCTTTCTCGTGCGCAGTCAGTGGCGCTGACGTATCAGCTTCTACATCAATGAGGTCATCGGCCTGTCCAAAAGCAGAGATAGGGGTGTTCCGATACACACGGGTCATGCCGGATCGGTCAGCGATTTCGGTAACGTCCTCCCACATCCTTGTGAGAGGCAGATCGGTTACTAGAGGTGCACGGAAAGCCCTCTCATCAGCGGTGGAACGGTTCAGACAGTCTTGAAGAGCGCGGTAGAGCTCGGTGGCATCTTGGGGTCGATCTGCAGGGTTGCGACGCGTAGACCAGCTGACTACACCCGCAATATCCGAGGAAATTCCGGGGGCCAGTTGAGTGACGGAGGGGATATCGGTGTTGGTGTTATGGTAGAGCACCTGCTGGTCATTTTCTGTTACCGCGAACGGCATACGGCCGGTGAGCATACGGTACATCATGACACCGGCTGAGAAAATGTCGCTGGCGGGTCCGACAGAAGCACGAACATCGAGAATCTCCGGGGCCACAAAGGAGGGCGTGCCCATGAGCTGGCCGGTCGCATTCTGGTCAGCGCGGCGGGTCAGGCCAAAATCGGAAAGCTTGATGGTCTGGTGCTCATCTTCAAGCAAAATATTGGCGGGTTTGATGTCGCGGTGAATGAGCCGGTGAGCGTGGACTTCTGACAGTCCCTCGACGGCAGGAATCATAATGGAGAGAAGCTCCCCGACCGAGAGCACAGGCCTTACCTTCAGTAGCTGAGAAAGGGTGCACCCGTGGACGTATTCCAGAACCAGGAACATCACCTGCTGTCCATGGACCTTCTCAGTGCCTGAGGCTATAACCCCTACCACATTAGGGTGCTTGATTTTGCTGAGCGCCGCACCCTCCCGGAAAAACTTCTGTTGCTGAGTGGGATCCGCAGAAAGGTGCGGTAAAAGCACCTTGACCGCAACGGGGTTATTGGACCACAAATCAACCGCGTGGTAGACCTCTGCCATGCCTCCGCGGGCTATCAGGTGGCCGACCTCGAAATGACCGTCAAAAATTACCCCGGTCAGCCAGGGGGCAGCAGCGTTCTGTTCAGACATCTTTACCATCTTACGTGCGCCAGCTAGCGGGCGGTAGTGCAGAAGTGATGAGGGTAAGAACACGTCATGCTACCGCTTACCCCGGTTCTAGGGCACAATGGTTAGGTGACTGATGATAAAACTACACCCCAAGTAATGAGCCTGGTAGGTAACTGGCTAACGATTCCGGATATTGCCGAAGCCCTTGACCTCAAAGTAACCCGCGTTCATAACCTACTTTCCGATGGCACTCTGCTTGCCGTTCGTGACCCCGAGAGCGGGGTTAGGAAAGTTCCCGCGCTCTTTATCCGTCAGGACCGTGTCCTGGAATCTTTGAAGGGTACCCTCATTGTTCTTAAGGACGCAGGGTTTACCGCCGAAGAAGCTATCGTGTGGCTCTACACCGAGGATGACTCCTTGCCCGGTCGACCTATCGATGCTCTCCTTGAAGGCCGAAAGACTGAGATCCGCCGAAGGGCATCCGCTCTGGCCTGGTAAATCAGATGGATGCTCTGGACCGGGGTGCTGGTGTGCTGAATACAGCTACTGGCACCCCGGTCTTTTTATGAGCTACGGTTCAGAGCCTTAGCTGCAATTTCTCGGAGGGCCTGCATCACATCTGCATCGATGCTCAGCTCTGCCAGCTGGGTCAGTGCCTGCTCGCTCTTTTCGCTAATCATTGCCTCGGTGGCCTCTAGCGCGCCGCTATTTCGCATGAGGTCCTGGAGGGCCGTGATAGTTGCGGGATCCAGCTGGGGGGAACCCAAGGATTCCTCCAGGAAAGCTCGTTCTTGGGCTGAAACTTTCATGGCGGTAAACGCCGTAAGCACGGTCCGCTTGCCCTCTCGGAGATCATCTCCGGCAGGTTTCCCGGTTGTCTCAGGATCCCCAAAGACACCTAGCACATCGTCCCTGAGCTGGAAACCTTCTCCCAGGGGGAGGGCAAAAGTCCGGTACCCATGGAGCAGGGAGGACGGCTCCCCATGCTTCAGGTCCTGCCCAAGAGCACCGCCTAAGGCCAGAGGGTGTTCACAGGAGTACTTTGCTGACTTAAAACGAATTACGTTGAGAGCGCGTTCAAGGGCCAGCTCGGGTTCTTCTTCTGGGACAACTTCACCCACAATATCGAGGTACTGCCCGGCCATAACCTCGGTTCTCATCAGGTCAAAAATAAAACGGGCTTCGCTCTGTGCTGTCAGCTCAGGAATAGAAGAGAACACCATCTCTGACCACGAAAGGCAGAGATCACCCGCCAGGATTGCACTAGAAACGCCGAAAGTTTCGGCGCTGGTTTTGTAGCTAAGGTCAGTGTGCATGGCTTCAAAGCGGCGGTGTAGGCTGGGGGCACCACGGCGGGTATCGGAAGCGTCAATAATGTCATCGTGAATCAGCGCAGCAGTCTGGAAGAGCTCAATAGCAAGCCCGGCTTTAACGATAGATGGAGTCAGACCGGCACCGCCTGAACCGCGATATCCCCAGTAGGCAAGAAGCGCCCGTAGTCGTTTGCCTCCGGAGGAAAGAGATTCTATGGAGTCAAGCAAAGGGAGAGTCTCCTTGGAAACAGCCAGCATAATTTCTCTTTGCCGCGCAAAGAAACGCTGTCTTTCAAGCTCCAAGGCCTCAAGATAGCGGGAGGTTTCCAGAGAGGCGGGATCGGATGCTTGCTGGGGGGTCATGGCGTCCTTGGGTGGTATGAGCAGGTGTAACCAGTCTAGTGGATTGAATGATTGGTCTGGCAAAGTTTGGGTATCTCGACTAACCTAGATTGTTAGAACATATATTCTAATTGCTGTAAAGGTCGGTGCCAGGTGGGGTGGGAGAGTCGGGAGCGCTATCAGCTGAGGAAGCCAGCGCCCGTAATCATGCACCTTGACATGGATGCCTTCTTCGTGAACGTGGAATTGCTTTTCCGGCCAGAACTCAAGGGGCGCAGCATCATTGTCGCCAGGAACACTCCGCGTTCTGTGGTCACTTCTGCTTCCTATGAGGCTCGAAAGTATGGTGTGGGCTCAGCCATGCCTTTAGCTAGGGCCTTGCAACTGTGCCCTAATGCTGTTGTGGTTGAGCCATCCTCTAACTATCGTGACTACTCCCGTAAGGTCATGGCTATTCTGCACCGGATTACAGACCGGGTGGAGCAGGTCAGCGTAGACGAGGCTTTTGTCGATCTCACCTCGGCTATCCGCGCCCAGGGCAACCCTGTACAGATTGCTCAGAAGGCGCGGCGACAGATAGCTGATGAACTGGGGCTCCCATCATCAGCGGACATTTCTTCTACGAAATTTATTGCCAAAATGGCGTCCTCTGCTTCTAAGCCCAAGGGCCTCTGGGTCATTCCGCCCCACAAAATACAGGATTTTTTGGACCCTATGCCGGTGGGGCGGCTCTGGGGTGTTGGGGCCAAGACCTCTGCCCATCTTGAGGGACTGGGGATACATACAGTCAAGCAACTTCGGGGGTACGAGCTAGGGTGGCTCCAAAGTCGCTTTGGGCTGTCTGCCGGAACTCATCTGTTTGAGATGTCGAGGGGCATTGATCGTCGTGCGGTAGAAAACCACCGGGTTGAAAAATCCATAGGAGCCGAGCATACATTTCTTGAGGACCAACAAGAAGCCACAGTCCTGGCTACTGAGCTCTATGGCCTGTGCCTGACTGTCGCGCGGCGTCTGCGTGCTTCGGGTAAGCAAACCCGTAGCCTGAGCATCAAAATTCGTTATTCCAACTTTGAGACGCTGACCCGATCCTGCCCTCTTCTGGGGGCAACAAGCTCAGGGCGGCAGATCTTCGAAGCGGTTCAGGCCTATCTCAGTCGGAATGGAATTCTCGACTCTCGCGGGAATTCTCACCGGCCGATCCGTCTGCTGGGGGTACGCGCTGACAAGCTGGAGGCTCAGAGTGCAGGGGTGCAACTCGCCCTGCTTCAGGATGACCTCGATGTGGGTGACTTTGACCGCCACCAGCATTGGCAGGGCGCTGAATCTACCATGGACCTCATCCAGGCAAAGTTCGGGGCTAGAGGTTTGATACCTGCACGGTTGCTGATGGCCGACCAAAGAAAAGGGCCCCTAGAATAAAATTCAAACCCTTGCGGCTTTTTCTTGGGTCTTTAGCCTGACAAAATGTAAGATGGTTAGACTGAAATGGTTCGGTACCTGGCCTGCGTTTGAGCGCGGTTCTCGGTAACTTTCCAGTCCTTTCCACAAGCTCTAGGAGATGCCATGGCGCTATCGGAACGCGAGAAAGAACTTCTTGCTCAGCTTGAGAAGCAGCTCAATGACGATCCTGCTTTCGCATCTACTATGACCGGGCCGCAGGATGTCGTGGCTCCCGCTTTGACTGCATCACCTCGTCACCTGGTTCTAGGTGCCCTGGGGGCTGTCCTGGGTTTGGGTGTGATCATCGCCGGTGTAGCCAGCAAGCTCATTATTGTGGGTGTCCTCGGGTTCCTCCTTGCTAGTGCTGGCCTATATTTTGCAACTACCGCTCCCCGGAACTCCTCCCCGAAGGCAGGAAAGGGAGTATCTGCCCCCAGGTCCTCTAAAGGGCCCTCATCCTTTATGAGGGGACTAGAGGAGAAATGGGATAAGCGCCAAGGCGGTACACGCTTTTAGGCAGGCAGTTCTTTGGACCGCCCGGTAGCTACCGGGCGGTTTTTTGTGCCTTAAAGAGATTTGCTGTTTTTAAACGAATTAAGAGGCAAAAAGGAATTCCTGTTTAATGCACGAACCTGCATAAACCTCAGCGGTGGCTTGAGTGTGAAAACGCTCAAAAACTTATTGAAAATTCTAGTTTTGGTATATGCAGTGGGGCATTGTGGAGTAAAGTGGAGGGGTAGAGCAATACTGGTGTAGTTTCCCGTTGGGTTCGGAAGCACACGAAAAACGAGAGCAAGAGGTGGTGGTGTGATGTTTCTAGGGACGCACACTCCCCGTCTTGACGCTAAAGGCAGGCTCATTTTGCCGGCTAAGTTCCGCGAACAGCTTGAGCCTGGGCTTGTCCTAACGCGCGGTCAGGAGCGTTGTCTCTACGTTTTTACTGTCTCTGAGTTTGAACGTATTCATGAGCAGTTGCGTGCGGCCCCGCTGTCTTCAAAGCAGGCAAGAGACTACATTAGAGTTTTTCTATCGGGAGCCTCAGATGAGGTCCCCGATAAACAGGGACGAATTACTATTCCTCAGAATCTGCGGGACTACGCCGGGCTTGAAAAGGAGCTCACGGTCATCGGCGCAGGTTCAAGGGCTGAAATCTGGAGTACGGAGGCTTGGGAAACCTACCTCCGGGAACAAGAGGAAAGCTTTGCAGAAACAGACGAGGACATTCTTCCGGGGCTCATGCTCTAAAGACTTTCACTAGCTGACAACCAACCACCACTGCAAGGAGCTAAAACCTTGACTCAGGTAGAGAACATCTCACCCGGCAAGGCTGCCAAAGACAGGCACGTTCCGGTCATGCTCGACCGTTGCCTGGACCTTCTTGCGCCCGCAATCTCCCGCCCAGGTGCTGTGGTTATTGATGGAACACTCGGTATGGGTGGGCATTCAGAGGCTATGCTGGAACGATTTGAGGGGCTGACCCTGATTGGTATCGATCGTGATCTCATGGCTCACCGGTTGGCAGGTGAGCGCCTTGCTCGTTTTGGTAAGCGCTTTATCCCGGTACACGCCGTCTACGATGAGATTCCCCGGGCTATGGAGGAAGCCGGTGTCAGCGAGGTCGATGGTGTTCTCTTTGATCTGGGCGTTTCATCCATGCAACTCGATGAACGTGAACGCGGTTTTGCCTACTCCTACGACGCACCTTTGGACATGCGCATGGACGGCACGGAAGAACTCACCGCAGCAATCGTAGTGAACACTTACGAAGAGACTGAACTGCGGCGTATTATTCGCCAGTGGGGCGAGGAAAAGTTTGCTGCCCGCATCGCTCAGAGAATCGTGGCGGCCCGCGCTGAACGGCCTTTTGAAACGACGGGTGAGTTGGTTAAGGTTATCCAGCAGGCTGTTCCTCTTGCCGCACAACGTAAAGGCGGTCACCCCGCTAAGCGCTCCTTCCAGGCGCTCCGTATTGAAGTTAACCATGAACTTGATGCGCTCGAACGAGCTATCCCCGCCGCAATTGATGCCTTGAATATGGGTGGTCGGTGTGTTGCCATGAGCTATCACAGCCTGGAAGACAAAATTGTTAAGCGGAGCTTCACCGCACGTTCAACATCGAGTGCACCCAAGGGTTTCCCCGTGGAGCTTGAGGAACACAAACCCGAACTTAAGATTATAACTCGGGGTGCTGAGCCTCCCACAGAGCAAGAAATTCAAGAAAACCCGCGGGCGGCCTCAGCAAAACTAAGAGCAGCAGAAAAAATCAAGACCACTAAGGTAAAACCATGAGCGCGGAACCCCGATTCCCTATTGCAGCTGACTCTGGTACAGCGGATGCTAAACCGCGCCTGACTGTGGTCCCTGCTGAGGCTGGGACTTCCAGCCCGGCACGTCGTCCCCTGTCTCGTTCTCGGTCTTTGAAAGCGCAGTCAAACCGCTGGCGTGTTTTCATTGCCCTGGGTGCAATGCTGGTTGCTTTGCTCACTGTACTTGTACTTAGCATCGTCATGGCGTCTCGTCAGTACAAGCTGGTGGAGCTTCGTTCGCAAGAGCAGGCTCTCAGCCAGGAAAATGAAGCGCTTGTTCAGGAGATTGAGTACTACCAGGCACCCCAGGATCTGGCCATCCGCGCCAGCCAGCTTGGCTTGGTAGCAGGTTCAAGCCAAGCTACGCTGAATCTAAATACGGGAGAGATTACCGGTATTCCTATGGCAGCTGAGAAGGGTCAGGCAGAAAGCAAAAACCGTATTGCCCCTCCGGCTCTGTCCGATACCCAAGCCTATGAGAAAGCTCAGGCCCAGGCCGAGGAAGAGCGCAAGAAGGAGGAACGCAAGAAGCAAGAAGAAGCTAAGGCAAAGGCTAAAGCTAAAGCATCGGCTAGAGCATCATCCAAGGCTTCGCCTCAGCCTTCCACTCCCTCCAGCGCACCCGCCAACCGGTAACCATGGCTTATACGCTCAGGTGCTTGCCTAAGAAGGCAGGCACCTCAGCGCATCAGCATCAGCGCAACAACCAGGAAGACAGATACCGTGACAGAACCAGGTGGAACCATGAAGGGCTCGCAGTATGAAGATCCCGTTCAGGGGATAAAAGAGACTGTAGGGCGCCGTGGATTCTTAACCGGCACTATCGCGGCCGCTGGTTTTGGTCTTGTGGGTGCTCGTCTTGCCTACCTACAGGGGCTTGACCCCGACGGCTTAGCGGATGCTGCAAAGAAGAAAAGAACCCGCGAGCAGGTCATCCCCGCCCTGAGAGGGGAAATTCTCGATATCAACGGTAACGTCCTGGCTCGAAGCGTCCAAAGGTATAACATCACCGTTGATCAGTCCGCAGTTGGCCCCTTCAAAAGGTACGAGGAGGGGAGCAACAAGCCAGTTGAGGTAACTGCCACCGAGCTTGTCTACGAGCTAGCCGATATCCTTGAGATGAAAGATGAGGATGTCAAAAACGCCTTGGACGGCAACCTGCGATACAAGGTAGTTAAAGATAATGTCACTCCTGCTATCTATAACAAGGTTCAAGCACTGGGGGCTCCCTATATATACGGTGAGATTCTGAGCGAACGTAAGTACCCCAACGGGCAGGTTGCTGGGTCAGTAGTAGGTCGCTACAGCATCGTTGAGGAAGCCGTTGACGGGACCAGTAACCAAACCCGAACCGCCAATAACTCTGTGGGTATTGAACGAACCATGGGAGAGCATCTGGCGGGTAAGGACGGACTGCGAGTCTATGAAATCTCCGCTGACGGTATCCGTATCCCTATCGGAGATGAACAGAACACACCCGCTGAAGACGGTAAAAACATTCGCCTTACTATCAACCAAGACGTTCAGTATTTTGCTCAGCAGGTTGTCAAGGCGCGTGCTGATGAGCTCAAAGCTGAGTGGGGCACTGCCATTGTCATGGATGTCCGTGATGGTTCTATCCTTGCGCTCGCGGATTCTTCTACCATGGATCCTGGCTCTGATAAGTTCGAGATTGCAGATATGAATCCCCGTGCTATCTCTCAGGTTTTTGAGCCGGGTTCGACGGAGAAGATCCTGACCACCGCTGCGGTTCTTGATGAGGGGCTAGTGACTCCCGAGACGGTTTTTCACGTGCCCGCCGAGCTAGTGATTGATCAGCAGACCATTACCGATGCTTTCGTTCACCCTGCCCAGAAGCGAACCGTAACTGGAATTATCGCAGACTCCATGAACACGGGTACCGTGATGATGGGGAGCAAACTGACCAAAGAACAGCGCTATAACTGGCTCAAGAAATTTGGCCTGGGAGACTTCACAGGGGTTGAGCTGACCGGTGAGTCTCAGGGACTGGTTAGTGATTGGCGGGATTGGGATATCCGCCAGCAGTACACCGTGCTCTTTGGCCAGGGTATCGCTCAGACGGCCCTCCAGACCGCCATGATTTATCAGGCCATTGCTAACAAGGGCGTCATGCTCAAGCCCCGCATCATCGATGCTGTTCTCGATAATCAGGGGACCGAGGAAAAACGCCCTGTTGAGGAGGGCACCCGAATTGTTAGCGAGGAAACTGCCCGCAAGACCCTGAGCATTATGGAAGCCGTTGTCTACGAGGGCGGTGCCAAGGGTGCCCAGGTTGAGGGGTACAGGGTTGCCGGTAAAACCGGCACCGCTGAAAACGTAGGAAAGAACTCATCGACCTATGACGGTTGGACTACCTCCTTTGTGGGGGTTGCGCCTTCGGAAGATCCGCGCTTTTTGGTCTCTGTCACGATCCATCGCCCTCAAACAACAGCCGCCGCTGTAGGCCTAGCTAACACAACCGAGCAGTTCGCTGAGATTATGGAGAAGACCTTGCACACCTATAACGTGCCGCGTTCTTCAACGGAGCCTCAGCTGACCCCCAAATTTGCCGAGGGTCACGATGAAACCGGCTAAAGTAGAGGCTACGAATAAGGGGCGCTGCCCAGAGCGCCAGATAAAGTTTTAATTTCACTCGCTATACCTGGAGGGAAACCCCGTGAACAATCAAAGACTGCTCAACGGTAGCGCACAGACTCTGCGCCCCCGTCAGGTTAACCGCACCAGCTGTGTGCAGGTTGCTGAGTGGCTTATCGATCTGGGGCAGGAGGCACGACATGTGCAGGAAGCCGCTGCGCCTATTAGCGGTATCACCCTGGACTCGCGTGAGATTCAGAAAGGTGATCTGTATGTTGCTCTGTCGGGGGCAAAGACTCACGGTGCTACCTTTATTGCTGCGGCCTTAGAGCGTGGGGCTTCCGCAGTTTTGACTGATGCTGATGGCCTTGAACTTATAAAGCAGGACGGGGCTTTGCCGCAGGGACTGGGCGTGATTGTGACCGCCGACGTACGGGCAGCGGTTGGGCCACTTTCTGCTCGTATCTACGGTTCTCAGCCTGCAAACGGGGGAGCACCCCGACTCTTTGCCGTGACTGGAACCAACGGCAAGACAACTACCACCTACATGATTAACTCAGCTATGCAGGCTCTGGGCCACACCACGGGCTTGATCGGCACCATTGAGATTTTGGCTGGTGGCCAGGCAATTCCTTCCAAGCTAACAACCCCGGAGTCGCCCCACGTCCATTCTTTGATTGCGCTCATGAGTGAGCAGGGTATCAGCAGCGCAGCTATGGAGGTTTCCTCACACGCTCTGGACTACCGGCGTGTTGATGGCATTCGATACGATGTTGCTGGTTTTACCAACCTGACCCAAGACCACCTAGATTTGCACGGCACCATGGAGAAATATTTTGAGTCCAAGGCCGAGCTTTTCACCCCCCAACGCACCCGCCGTGCGGTGATTACCGTTGACGATGAGTGGGGTCAGAAGATGGCTGACCGTGCTATCAAGAATCTGGGGAGCCGCGCCGTCGTTCGCTTGGCGACCAAGAGGGGGGCTGGCTTTGAAGCCGGGTCGGAGCTGTCTACGCTAGGGCCTTCCGACTGGAAGCTGATTCGGGTTCAGCGGAGCGGAATCGGACACAGCTTTGTGCTGGAACGCGGGGACGGCTTGCAACTGGCAAGCTCGACTCAGCTCCCTGCGGACTTCAACGTCTCAAATGCTGCTCTAGCTGCCCTGATGGTCTTTGAGTCTGTCCAGCATGAAGGGGAGCGGAGCCAGGTGGCAGAGAAGCTCTCTCGCTCTGAAACTCTGGCACCCGTGGTCCCTGGGCGGATGCAGCTCATTTCTACCGCTCCGACTGCACTGGTCGATTTTGCCCATAATCCCGATGCCCTTAAACGGGCTCTTGAAGCAATCGAACCAGCTAATCCCAAGGGCAAGATTATTATCGTCTTCGGCGCCACCGGTGAACGGGATCAGACCAAACGGCCTCTCATGGGGCAGATTGCCGCATCCTACGCCGACATCGTAATCGTGACCGACGATGATCCGCACCATGAAGCTCCTGGCCCGATCCGTGAGGCCGTTGAATCAGGTGCCTTGGCCGCCGTTGAAGGCGGGGCCCGAGCTCAGCAGGTGTTCAATATCGAGCCTCGTTCAGCCGCTATCAACCGGGCTATTGAACTGGCCGGTCCCGAAGACTCTATCCTTATTGCTGGTAGAGGGCACGAGGTGGCTCAGGACGTAGCTGGAACAGACCTTGAACTCGATGACCGAGTCGAAACAGCATGTGCGCTCCTGGCCGCTGGTTACAGCGTCCTACCCGCTTATCAGAACGAACAGAAGTAGCTTAAGGTAAACCCATGATTGAACTGTCTGCCCTTGAGATTACCGCCGCTGTGGGAGGAACCCTATTGGGCCTATCCGAAGCGGAGGCGGCTGCTATTTCGTGTACCTCAGCTACAACCGACTCCCGCCAAGTCACTGCCGGTTGCCTTTTCCTAGCTAAGCCGGGTCAAGTGACTGACGGCCACAATTTCCTACCCCAGGCTTTTGCTGCGGGCTCACGGCTGGCTCTGGTGGAGCGCGAGGTCAAGGACGAAGCTGGGGTTCCCTACCCTTCAGTACTCGTAGATGACGTTGTCCTGGCGATGGGGCAGCTGGCCGCCTTCATCCTTGCTCGTCTGCGTGAACGTGGTGAGGTAACCGTGGTGGGTATTACCGGTTCAGCGGGTAAAACTACGACCAAGGACCTCCTGGCCGCTATCTTTGGAGCAGTGGGCAAGACCGTGGCACCAGTCGGCTCATTCAACGGTGAGGTGGGGGTTCCACTGACCGTGTTCCGTGCGGAGGAAGATACCCGTTATCTGGTCATTGAAATGGGGGCAGACCGGGTCGGCAACATTCGCTACCTGACTGACATGATTCAGCCTGACTACGGAATTATCCTCAAGGTTGGTACCGCTCACGCCGGTGAATTTGGGGGCGTCGATAAGATCGAAGCAACCAAGGGTGAAATGGCTGAAGGTGTTCGTCATGGGTTGGGACTCAACATTGACGATTACAGGGTACGACGCATGATTAACCGTGCAAGTACACCCGTGACTTACTTTGGTGTGGCGGGTCGGGAAGCTGAGCTGACCACCACGTCCAACCCCGGGGTAACCGAGGAACGTGTGATTGCGGAAAACCTGAGCACGAACTCCCAAGGCAAACCTGAATTTACGCTTATTTTCCCTGATGGGCAGAGGTATGAGGTGTCATCCCAGCTCATCGGTGAGCACCACGTCTACAACCTGTTAGCGGCAGCTACCCTTGCCTACCAAGCTGGTATCCCAACCGACGTCATTGCGCAGAACCTTATCTCCTCTGCCGCAGCTTCTAAATGGAGAATGCAACGCACTGACCGGGCCGATGGCGTAACCGTCATTAACGATGCCTACAACGCTAACCCCGAATCCATGACAGCAGCCTTGCAAACTCTTGCTTCTTTGGGCCGGCAACCCGGCACCAACAGAACATGGGCGGTTTTGGGAGCCATGCTGGAGCTGGGGGAGCAGAGCCTCACCGAGCACGACCGAATCGGCCAGCTCGCTGTACGACTCAACATCTCCAAACTAATTGCAGTGGGCGAGATCGCTAAACCGATATATAACACCGCCCATTTGGAAGGTTCCTGGGGGAATGAGGCAACCTGGGTTGCTACCGGCGAAGAGGCCTTCGAACTCTTGCAAGGCCAGCTTGAACCAGGCGACATTGTACTTTTCAAGTCCTCAAATGGAGCTGGCCTGGGCATTCTAGGCCAACAGGTTGCAGACTTTGAGGGCAACCTCACCGTACCGGTGAGCTCAAAAGGCTCAAATCAGCCCTGGAAGAGCGCCGGTGACTTTGCACAACCGCTAAACTCTTTCAGTGGTGCAGAAACTGCTTCTGCCACCAACACTTCAGACAACTTATAACTGGGAAGGCAAAGACACCACATGATTTCTATCTTGTTGGCTGCGGCTTTGGGCCTGATCATTTCGATTGCAGCGACTCCGGTCTATACCCAATGGCTGGTCAAGCAGCAATTCGGACAGTTCATCCGCGAAGACGGGCCCACATCACACCAGGTTAAACGCGGCACCCCCACTATGGGTGGTGTGGTGATGATGGTAGCCACCGTACTCGGTTTCTTCCTTTCCATGGCCTTGACCCCCTTGCTGACAGGCGTGGGGCAGGCCCCTTCCGCTTCGGTCTTACTGACCATGTTCCTTATGCTGGGCATGGCCGGCGTGGGTTTCATTGACGATTTCTCAAAGATTTGGAAGAAGCAAAGCGAAGGCCTGACACCTAAGGGCAAGATTATTCTGCAGGGGCTCATCGGCACGCTTTTTGCGGTAGGTGTTCTCCTGATCAAGGATGACCGGGGCTGGTCACCTGCCAGCTACCACCTATCCTTCACCCGTGATATCTCTTGGCTGAACCTGGCTTTTGCTGGCCCTCTTATTGGCATGATTCTCTTCATTATCTGGGCTAATCTGATTGCCACGGCAACCACTAACGCGGTTAACCTGACCGATGGTCTAGACGGCCTGGCAACCGGCGCAGCCATTATGGTCTTCAGCGGCTACCTTTTGATTTCTATGTGGCAGGCTCAGCACCTGTGCGTTCCCGGCTCCTTGGACAGGGTCTGCTATGAGGTTCCTGATTCCGGCCAAATGGCGGTTCTTGCCGCTTCACTGATTGGTGCCCTCATCGGCTTTCTCTGGTGGAACACCTCACCGGCAACCATCTTCATGGGAGATACCGGCTCATTGGGCCTGGGTGGCGCACTGGCTGCTTTCGCCATTATTACCCGCACCCAGATGCTCCTGCCCATCATCGCGGGGCTCTTCGTGACGATTGCTATCTCCGTTATTCTGCAGGTGGGTTACTTCAAGCTCAGTGGTGGTAAGCGCATCTTCCGTATGGCTCCCCTCCAGCACCACTTTGAATTGAAGGGCTGGGCCGAGGTCAACGTCGTTATCCGCTTCTGGATTCTGGCGGGCCTCTTTGTAGCGGTAGCCCTCGGTATTTTCTACGGCGACTGGCTTATCATCAACGGAGGTGCCTTCTAATGCAGGCAACAAACGCTAATCCCGTGTACGGCTACGAGCGACTTGAATCGCTAACTCGTTGGGAATCTGACTGGGCTGGGTTGCGTGTTGTAGTGGCGGGTCTTGGTATCAGCGGTTTCTCAGCAGCAGACACTCTGATTGAACTGGGAGCTCGTGTTGTTGTCGTCGATGGGAATGATAACGAGGTCACCCGTGGCAAAGCAGACACCCTGGCGATTGTTGGTTCTGCCGGGTCTGTACTTGGGCCCGACGCTATGGAAGCGCTTCCCCTGGTAGACGGTCAGCCAGCAGAGCTCGTCGTGACCTCACCCGGGCTTGCCCCTACCATCGGCATCCTGGCCGATGCTGTAGGCCAGAAAATCCAAATCTGGGGAGATGTTGAACTTGCCTGGCGACTGCGTGAGAGGGAGGGACGAACCCTAGCACCCTGGCTCTGTATCACCGGTACCAATGGCAAAACCACCACCGTTGGCATGACTGAATCAATTCTGCAAACGGCAGGTCACAAAGCTATCGCGGTGGGCAACGTGGGTACACCTATCCTCGATGCCCTGCGTGACCCGGTTGATTACGACTTCTTCACCGTTGAACTCTCTAGTTTCCAGCTCCACTGGACCTACTCCATGTCACCGCTCGCTTCAGTTGTGCTGAATGTGGCGGAGGACCACGTGGACTGGCACCAAGGCTACGCCAACTATCTGGCCGATAAGGCACGCATTTACGAGAACACTCAGGTTGCCTGCATCTTTAACGCCAACCAGCAAGAAATTGTTCAGATGGTTGAAGAAGCTGACGTAGTTGAGGGCGCACGAGCTATCGGTTTTTGGGCTGATACCCCCGGGCTTTCTATGGTCGGTGTTATTGACGGTTTACTCGTTGATCGTGCTTTCCTCGAAGACCGCCGCAACCAGGCTTTAGAGCTGGCAGAGGTTGCCGATACCGGACAGCTCCCCACCAGACACACGGTGGAGAACGCGCTGGCCGCCGCTGCCCTGGCACGAGCTGCCGGGATCTCTCCCGAGGAGGTCAAAGCGGGCCTACTGAACTATCAGCCGGGTGCTCACCGTATCCAGCTTGTGGCTAATACTCACGGGGTGCTCTGGGTCAATGACTCCAAAGCCACCAACCCGCACGCAGCCAACGCGTCTTTGAGTTCTTTCACGCCCGTGATTTGGGTTGCCGGGGGGCTTTCCAAGGGAGTTACCTACGATGAGTTGGTAGCCGAACATAAGGACAGGCTCAAAGCCGTTGTCGTCATCGGAACCGATACCGCTGCCCTGATCTCAGCTTTGGCTAAGCAGGCACCGGCAGTGCCCGTCTATAACATGACTGAGAGCCCGCTCCTAGCTGATGCTCGTGACGGAAGAGCCGTCATGGGACTTGCTGTGGCTAAAGCCCACGAACTCTCAGCCCAGAATGACACGGTTCTTATGGCCCCCGCAGCGGCTTCTATGGACCAGTTCGTTTCTTACGCCGATAGAGGCAATGCCTTCATCGACGCGGTAGCAGATCTTGTGAACCAGATTAATTCTTAGTACTAACAGGGGGAGCACCGATACGTCTAGGTGCTCTTCTTCCAGCATCTAACCCGCCGGGTGAGTGCCACCTGACTGAAGAGAAGAGAACCGGAGCATGAACCTTACAGCCTCCCCATCATCGAAGAATCAGCAGAGCCGGCTGGGCGGTTTGATCACCAAGGTCCGGGATATCTGGGAGCAGGCCCAAACACGTTTGGGCTCGATGGTGCTGACCGATGTGCCCATCGTCCTGTCTGTTGCCGCGTTTGTTCTATCTATCTTTGGTGTGATGATGGTTCTTTCGGCATCAAGTGTGGAGCAGATTTCCGTGGGGCACACTCCCTATGGCCAGGCCAGCACCCAGGGGGTATTCGCTGCGGTTGGCATCCTGCTCATGCTGATTGTGGGGTTCCTGGTACCTGTTAGGTTTTATAGGCCCTCCCTCGCGCTTAACCTCGCGATGCTGGTTGTTGTTGCCCTTCTCGTTGCCGTGATGTTTTTTGGAAGTGTGGTTAACGGTAATCGCAACTGGCTGAATGTTTTTGGCTTCAGTATGCAGCCTTCTGAGTTTGCCAAGCCCGTGATGATTTTGTGGTTAGCCTCCGTATACTCCCGCCAGGGCAGAATTGACCGGGGGACAACTGGCCAGGCGCTCTATAAAGCGCTCTTTCCCGCGATCCTGGGGTTTGGCTTGGTCGTGGCTCTCATTTTGGCCGGTCACGACGCTGGGACGGTTCTGATTTACGTTATGTTCTTCGGAGCTATCTTCATGGCTGCGCGCCCGTCGCCTTCAACGGTTCGCATCGGCATTGTGGCGCTCTTGATTGGGGCTCTTGCTCTGGTAGTAACCAGCCCTAACCGTATCGAGCGTATCCTTAACACCTTTTCTTTCTGGAGCGAATGCCAGGAAACGACCTGTGATCAGGCAAACTCAGGCTTGGCAGCGCTGGCAACCGGTGGGTTCTGGGGGGTTGGCTTAGGCCAGTCTCGTCAGAAATATAATTACCTTCCTGAGGCCCACAACGACTACATCTTTGCTGTGATCGGTGAAGAGCTGGGGCTGGTGGGTGCGGTAGCTCTGATTCTCTTGTACGCTGCCCTCATCTACTGCTCGATGCGTATTCTTTTGCGTTCTTCAGATTTGTTTATCCGTTACGCGACCATTGGCATCATCACCTGGATAGCCGGTCAGGCTTTGCTAAACATCAGCATGGTCGTTGGCATCATGCCCGTTATTGGTGTGCCCTTGCCTTTCATTTCTGCCGGTGGTTCTTCTCTGGTCTCCGTGCTATTTGGTGTGGGCGTGCTGATTGCCTTCGCCCGGCAGACCCCACTTAACCCGATTGTGGGGGAACGTACCGGCCTGGTAAACGCCAAGAAGCAAAAGGACGATGCCCGTCGCGTGGCTCTTGGGCGTGTGGTTGCTCGAGAACAGATTGCACTAGCCAAGGACCCCGATGGTGCCGGGTGGACCCTTGAAAAGTTCCTGGACCGGTGGAAGGCCCTCGTTGATGGAGGCAAGGCTCGCCCCAATGGTAAAAGTCATAACCGCTCGCAAGGAAAGGCGTCAGCTCTGGGTGAGAGCCAGGCTTCGGTACCGCGACAGCAGACAAGAAGGCCGGGGCAGGCTCCTGTGCCTGGAGGCCAAAAGCTAGCGACTACTGCACCGCGCTTAAACACCGGTGAACCCCTTCGTCCTCAGCGGACTCAGCAGAAGCCGCCGGCTTCATACCAGAGTGGCTCAGTTCAGGCTTCTGGCTCAGCCACACGGCCTCCAGCAAACGCTGAAGGCACCACTGCACCAGCTCCTAAACCCCAGCATCAGGTAAAACAGGCTCCTGCTGAGGGGAGCGCCCATGTTCAGCGCCTAGCCCCACAAGAGCGGAAAGTTCCTCAAGGCCTGCGTACCATCCGCAAGGCACGAGATTTACCTAATCACAAAAAATAAGGGCAGGTTACACTGAACCCTTTGCGCTCAAAGTGTGCCAAGAGCCCATGACGCGTAAACTTAAGGGGCGAAACTGAACCCTAAGGGAGTGAAATATCCTATGACCCATGCACCTACTGTCGTGCTTGCCGGTGGCGGAACTGCCGGGCATATTAACCCTATGCTTGCTATCGCTCGGGCTATCCAAGACCGTGAGCCGGAGGCAAGGATTCTTACGGTAGGTACCGAAAACAGCATGGAGGCTACCCTGGTTCCCGAAGCTGGATTTGAGATTAGCTTTATCCCTAAGGTTCCTTTCCCCCGCCGTCCCAGCCTCGAAGCTCTGAAATTCCCCCTGCGCTTTCGCGGTTCCCTAAAGCAGGCGGAGAGCATCCTGCGCGATACCAAAGCGGACGTCCTGGTCGGTGTCGGTGGATATGTCTGCACACCCATGTACCTTGCTGCACACAAGCTAAATATTCCTGTGGTTATTCATGAGGCAAATGCTAAGCCCGGGTTGGCCAACAAAGCCGGTGCTAGGAAAGCTGCCCTGGTGGCCACTGCATTCCCCGATACCCCCATTGCCGGGGCGCGAACTGTGGGTATGCCGATGCGCCAGAACATTGCCTTTCTTAACCGGCCAGAGGCTCAAAAAGGTTCACGTGAACGTCTGGGGCTTGACCCCGATAGACCAACTCTGGTTGTCACGGGTGGATCGCTCGGCGCTTTGAACCTCAACCGTGCTATCTCTGAGATTATCGATGAGGTTCAGCCTGCCGGTTACCAGCTGCTTCATATCACCGGGCGCGATAAGGCGCTTAAAGATGCTGCCGGTGAGCTTAGGCAGGCACCCGGGTACCGTCAGGTGGAGTTCGTGACATCTATGGAAGACGTTTATGCTGCAGCGGATTTGATGATTGTGCGATCCGGCGCGGCAACCGTCAGCGAGATTGCAGCTGTTGGTTTGCCCGCAATTTTTGTGCCTCTGCCTATCGGTAATGGCGAGCAGGCCCTAAATGCGCAGTCTTTGGTATCTGCGGGTGCCAGCATACTGGTCAAGGACTCAGATTTCACTGCTAGCTGGTTCCGGGCTAATGTCCCGGCGCTTCTTGCAGATAAGGCTAAACTTAGCGACATGGCAGAAAAGTCCTACCGGCACGGCATCCGTGATGCCTCGCAGGTGATGGCAGAAGAAGTATTGAAGGCGGCTCGCGCATGACTGACTCATTGCTGGATCTTTCGATTGATCTTCCGGCACCTCTTAACCCTCCTTTCCCGGAACGGCCTGTGCTCTCTGAGCTAGGGGCAGTACATTTTGTGGGTATCGGCGGTGCTGGCATGTCTGCTGTTGCCCGTTTGATGCTGAGTGCCGGTATGTCCGTGAGCGGTTCAGACCAGTCAGAAAGCCCGGCTCTTGCCTCCTTGAGGGAACTGGGGGCCAAAGTTTCGGTCCCGCAGTCTGCTGAGAACATCGCTGGCGCTGATACCGTGGTCATCTCAACCGCTATCCAGGAAACTAACCCGGAACTGGCGGAGGCCCGCGCTCGGGGCCTGCGTATCCTTCATCGTTCAGAGGCACTTGCGGCCACCATGCGTGATTCACAGGTTATCGCTGTGGCGGGCACCCACGGCAAGACTACGACCAGCTCTATGATTTCTGTGATGTTCGACGGTCTGGGGCTGGCACCCTCGTTTGCTGTTGGGTCAACTATTGCCGGGTTTAACACCAACGCCCACCTGGGGGCGGCAGGGCCGGACTCCTGGTTTGTGGCAGAGGCCGATGAATCTGACGGTTCTTTCGTGCGCTACCGCCCTGAGATTGCGGTGATTACTAACGCAGAACCCGACCACCTCGACTTTTACGGCACAGATGAACGGGTATTTGAGGCTTTCCACCGCTTTATTTCCTCTATGGCTCCCGGTGGAGTCTTTGTGACCTGCGCCGATGACCGTGGTTCTGCCTTGCTTGCCTCGCGCGCACTTGCAGCTGGAGTGCATGTTGTGACTTACGGTGAGAGTGAAGACGCCATGGTGCGGATTACAGGCATCACCTCTGAAGGCACCGAATGCTCATCAAACCTTGTGTGGGATTTTACAGTAGCCCATAAAGCTCACAGCGGGCATATTACTCTGACCCTTCCCGTCCCGGGGATTCATAACCAGCTTAACGCTACAGCTGCATTTGTGTGCGCTCTGATAGCAGGTGCGAGCCCTGAAGCCGCGGTTGGTGCGCTCAGCCAATTTTCGGGCACTGACCGTCGCTTTACGCTACGCGGTGAGGCGGCCGGTGTGAAGGTCTTTGACGATTATGCCCACCATCCCACCGAAGTGCATAGGGCCCTAGAAACCGGGCGGACAGTAGCTGAGGGGCATAACCTCTATGTTATTTTCCAGCCCCACCTCTTCTCGCGGACCAAAGAATTTGCTCGTGAATTTGCGGAATCTTTAGCTCAAGCTGATCGGTCATACGTTGTAGATATCTACCCGGCGCGCGAACAGCCCATTGAGGGTGTTACCAGCCATTTGATCACCGATGCGGGGTTCTCTGAGGTCCATTATGCTGCTAACGTCGATGAGGCACTTGATGCCCTTGTCGCCGCGGCCTTACCGGGCGACATCATTATGACGGTGGGAGCAGGGGATGTAACGAACCTTGGTCAGGTTCTCGTGCACAAGCTCTCTGATCGTGAAAGTGTGCGGGGCTAGTGGAGGAGCGCAATCAGGGCCCACAAGCTGATGAAGCTACTTCTTCGGCAACAGGTAAGGCAGGTAAACCGCGTATTAGGCTGAACTCTTCCAAGGTTGCACAGCTCGAAGAGTCGAATGACAATTTGGTTGATCTCTCAGAGAACAGCAAATTTGCTCAATGGCGTCAAAACCATAGCAAGATTTCTCCTGATCCTGTCATCGCAGAGGATGGGGGCAACCAACCTGCCCCTATTGCCCTCAACTCACGGCGAAAGAATCGCTGGAATTGGAAGAACTGGCTGTATGCAAGTTTGGCCTTGCTGGCTCTTGCAGCTCTATTTATTGGCCTTGTCTTCTTTTCACCTTTGTTGGCAACCCGCACTATCAAGGTGGAGGGAGCCTCTCTGCTTGATGAAGCAACTATCCAAGAGCAACTCAAGCAACTTGAGGGTGTGCCGATGACCCAAATTACAGAGTCTGAGGTAGCTTCGCTTATTGGTAATGAGAATGTACTTTACGGCCTTACCTTGCAAGCTAAACCTCCTCATGAGCTAGTTGTCCAGCTTCGTGAACGAGTTCCGGTTGCAGTTGTTGATAATGAGGGGATTTTTGTTCTCGTCGATAACGAGGGTGTACAGCTTGGTACAGCTCCTTCTGTTGAAGCTGCTGGGGTTCCTCTGGTCAGTGGCGGGCTCGAGATTCTGGGGAGCGGGGCCTTCCATACCGTAACAACAGTGCTGGCCGCTCTGCCGACCTCTATCCTGTCGCAGGTATCGGAAGCTAAGGCCGATTCCGCTTCGACTATCACCCTGGAGATGGTAGACGGAACGAAGGTCGTATGGGGCACTCCAGACGAAAGTGAACTTAAAGCTAAGGTTTTAGTTCAGCTGATGACATCTGTGGGTGCAGAAACTGCGGTCCAAACCTATGACGTCTCAAGTCCCCTTGTCCCCACCGTCAAATAGTCTCAACTTTTACCTAAGGTTGTTCTTTACCTAGAGATTTTCTGAGAAAAATAAGGCCTGAGGTAAAACTGGGGCGACATTGTTGGGTGAAGTTGATAATCTTTCATTGATTGAATCAATAGTTTTGTGCCAAATTCAACCTTAAATCTAAGGTTGATTTGCTCTGAAAACAGTAAACATAGTAGGGAATCCATGGATACAACAACTCCCCAGAACTACCTGGCAGTTATTAAGGTCGTCGGTATTGGTGGCGGCGGTGTCAACGCCGTCAACCGCATGATTGAGGTTGGTCTGCGAGGCGTTGAGTTTATCGCCATCAACACCGACGCTCAGGCGCTCCTGATGTCAGATGCCGATGTCAAGCTTGATGTAGGCCGTGAGCTGACTCGCGGTCTTGGTGCAGGCGCTAACCCCGATGTTGGTCGTCAGGCAGCTGAGGATCACGAACAGGAAATCGAAGAGGTCCTCAAGGGTGCCGACATGGTTTTCGTCACCGCTGGTGAAGGCGGTGGCACCGGTACTGGTGGCGCTCCCGTTGTAGCCCGTATCGCTCGCTCTCTTGGTGCCCTGACCATTGGCGTTGTCACCCGCCCCTTTACTTTTGAAGGTCGTCGTCGCTCCAACCAGGCAGAAACCGGTATCGCAGCACTGCGCGATGAGGTTGATACTCTCATTGTCATTCCTAACGACCGCCTGCTGTCTATCTCAGACCGCAACGTTTCTATGCTCGACGCTTTCAAGTCGGCTGACCAGGTTCTGCTCTCGGGTGTACAGGGTATCACCGACCTCATCACCACCCCCGGTCTGATTAACCTTGACTTTGCAGACGTTAAGTCCGTTATGCAAGGTGCCGGTTCGGCACTTATGGGTATCGGCTCGGCATCGGGTGAAGACCGTGCTGTTAAGGCAGCTGAGCTGGCTATTGCCTCCCCGCTACTGGAGGCTTCTATCGACGGTGCGCATGGCGTTCTACTGTCGATTCAGGGTGGTTCTGACCTGGGCCTCTTTGAAATCAACGAAGCCGCACGCCTGGTTCAGGAGGTTGCCCACCCCGATGCAAACATCATTTTCGGTGCCGTTATCGATGATGCCTTGGGCGATGAAGCTCGCGTGACCGTTATTGCTGCAGGTTTTGATTCGGTAAACCCCGAGACCAATTCCAACAACAACAGCGCAGCTAACACCCAGGCCGCTCGCACCCAGCAGAGCTTCGGCAACGCTTCAGCTGCTCCAGTGGCTCCCGGCAATGGCTTTGGTGCTGCACCTGCTCCTAACGCATGGAACGGCAGCGGTGCGGATATCCCCACCAACGCAGGTTTTGACGTTGATCTTCCCCCCGTTGTTGAAGATACTCAGGCAACTCGTCGTGACACCCTCGATGTGCCCGACTTCCTCAAGTAAGCCCCGGCAGCCGGTAGCTTAGTACAGGACTAAGAGATGTGAGGGTGAAAGCTGGAAACAGCTTTCACCCTCCTTTGCATTTAAAAGATGGTCAGTGAACAAAGGACAGTCATGCCTCAAACCTCTGCGCGGTTATTTTCTGAACACCTTGCACACACCTCAGACGGATCGAGGGTCCACATCGGCTTTACAGCGATAGGGGCTGGTAACTTAGGCCTACATGTGGGGGAGAACCTTGAAGAAGTTCTGGAGAATAGGCGGGAGTTGGAAAGTGAACTACTCGGCGGGGCGAGGGAGCAGGGCTTTATCTACCTCAACCAGGTGCACGGTACAGATGTCTTCGATGCTGATTCGAGGCCAAGGATCGAGTCTAAGGGTTCTGAGCCTGACCAGCTCCTGGAGCTGGCTCCGGTGGCGGATGCTGCAAGCTCTAGCCAGGGGGTTCCCTTGGCTATCATGGTTGCTGACTGTATTCCCATAGTTTTTGTCGGTGAAGATAGTCGCAGCGGTAGCCCCATCATTGGTGTAGCCCATGCTGGGCGAAGGGGGCTGCTGGACGGGGTAATTCAGCGTGAGGTTGATGACCTCAAAGCTCGAGGTGCCGTGGGTTTAAGGGCCTGGCTGGGCCCCTCAATCTGCGGAAAATGTTACGAAGTGCCCCAGCAGATGCGTGATGAGTCAGCTAACTTATTGCCCGAGGTGGAGTCTCTGACCAGCTGGGGGACACCTGCTTTGGACTTGCCTGCTGGAGCAGGCGCTATCCTTGTCAAGCTCTTAGGGGAGGGGGCTGTTTCTAGCCAGCTCGGGGCCTGTACCTTTGAAAACCATGACGTTTTCTCGCACCGAGGGCACACCCTAAACGGTGAGCCTGCCGGGCGCATTGCTGGGCTAGTCTGGATTGAGAAGAATTAGAGTTCAAGGAATCGGGAGTATCGAGATGGGATTGGTGTACGGCGCGGAGCGAGCATCTGATCTTGCCGGGAGGTTAGCTAGCGTCCGGGTAACTATTGAGCAGGCCGCCGCACAGGCCGGTGGGGCCAGGGTGAGCTCTGACCCACTTCCTGAGCTGGTAGTGGTCACAAAGTTCTTCCCGGCCTCAGATGTGGCGGCACTCTATGATGCTGGAGTGCGGCGCGTGGGGGAGAACCGGGACCAGGAGGCCGCCGCTAAGGCACAGGAACTGGCTACCTATACTGGCTCCGCGGATCCGTTGAACTGGTCTTTTATCGGGCAGCTCCAAACCAACAAAGCCAAGTCAGCGGTACAGTATGCTACGGAGGTTCAATCAGTAGACCGAGCACAGCTTGTGACAGCCTTGTCCAAGGCATATGGTAATCGCTTAGCACGGTATGAAGCGGGGGAATGTCAAGCGCCCGCAGGCATGAAGCATGGTGGCCTGCGCTGTCTGATCCAGGTAAGTCTTGAAGAGTCGGGTCTTGTCACTGCTGGGCAGGCTGCCCAGGGGTATCGGGGCGGTGCGGCTCCTGACCATATTGAGTCGCTGGCTGAGCTTATCAGCAACTCGCCGGGGCTGACTCTGGGCGGCTTGATGGCGGTGGCCCCTCTTGGGCAGGACCCCTATGCAGCCTTTGAACGGCTCTACGGCTATGCCCAAAAACTACAGGAGCGACACCCCGAAGCAACTGAGATTTCAGCAGGTATGAGTCAAGATTTGGAGGCGGCTATATACTGGGGGGCAACTACAGTTCGTGTGGGATCGCAAATTATGGGGTCCCGGCCAAGTGCCTAATTTCACCGCGAATAGGAAGGCAATGCTGTGGCTGGCCTGCACGAAATAAGGCGGAGTTTTTGGTACTGTAAAAGGTTGTTGGAACATAGGCAAAAATACCGCAGAGAGCGGTATATGTAGCCGTTCAGAGGGAGGGCATAGATGGCTCGCACACTACATCAGGCCATGGCCTATTTAGGCTTGGGTCAAGTTGAGCACGATGACGACAGGGCCGATCAAGCCCACCGTCACCCCGAAACGGTCTATGAAGAAACCGTTTTTGAGGCTGATGACCGATACGAACAGTATGCCTACGAGTCGGATCGCCCCGCTGAGACTGTCTATGCAGAAACAGCTGAACGTGACGTTCTGCGGGGAATCTCCCCGGAGAATTCGCGGTACCAAAGTGACCGGGCAGGCTATGTTGACTCAAAAAATCCCGAAGATCTTTCCAGCGAAGAGGGGAACTCCTGGGAGCCTCTTCCTATTCAATCCTCCCACTCCGGCCAAACAGCAGTAGCCCTACCCAACCAAGAAAGCAGTGAAGAATTGAGCCGCATTACCACGATTCACCCTCGGTCCTACAACGATGCAAAGATTATTGGGGAGTCTTTCCGCGAAAACATTCCGGTCATCATGAACGTGACCGATATGGGGGATAACGACGCTAAGCGTCTAATTGACTTTTCAGCAGGTCTTGCTTTTGCACTCAACGGCCACATCGAGCGTGTGACTGACAAAGTTTTTCTGCTGACCCCAGCCAACCTTGAGGTTCTGGGCGCTGAAGGTGTTGAGGTACCTGTTGCGCTAGACAGCGACGAAGCCACTCCCTTTAACCAGATTTAGTCAAGAGACCTTACATGGGTTACATTTTTGCTGTCCTAGCAGTCCTGGTCTACCTTCTGATCGTGCTCTTTATGGTGCGGTTAGTCTTTGACTGGGTGCAGATGTTTGCGAGATACTGGCGACCGCGCGGCTTAGCTTTGATTTTGGCATCATTGGTCTACTCAGTAACAGATCCACCCATGAACCTGGCCCGGCGCTACATCAAGCCCCTGAACCTTGGATCATTTTCCCTGGATCTTGGCTTTATGATTCTGTTGATGGCCCTGTTTATTGGTTACCAGCTTCTGATCTCTTTGACAGCAAGCTTTTCTTAAAACCACTAGTCAGACAGCTAGTTGCGTGAAGCTCAATATAAGACCAGAGCAAAGACCTAGAAATGTCCAGCACAACGGCTACTTTGTAGGCCAGATAAAGGTAATACCCGCTACAAATGTTGCGACTTTTACATTTGCCAGGTAGTTTTATCTTGTAGTAAATAGGGGTCTACCCGAGCTTTCAGCGCTCTGAAAGTTCGAGCTTCGTTAAGTTAGCGCCAAGCAACTTTAAAAAGTTTCACAGCGCTCAAGATGAGCTAGCCTGCTAGCTATCACCTAAAAGCTTGATATCAGCATACGAACCTGCGCACCGGGGACACTACGGGCGAAGCAAAAGATTAGAAAATAGAGGTGAACGACCGTGGCACTTACGCCTGAGGAAGTTATTAATAAGCGCTTTCAACCGACAAAGTTTAAGGAAGGCTACAACCCAGAAGAGGTTGACGATTTCCTAGACGAGATCGTCATCGAGCTCCGTCGACTGAACGCCGAAAACGCCAGCCTGAAGCGTCAGCTTGAAGAAGCTGAGGCTAAGGTTTCGCTTGCTCCTACCCAGCAGGTAAGTGCACCTCTTGCAGCTGAACCCGAGCCCGTTGTTGAGACTAAAGCAACTCCTGCTCCCGCTGCTGCCCTTGCTGAACCCGCTACTGCCAGCCCCGCAGAGCACTCTGCATCGCCCAGCAGTGCTACCGGCCTGCTGGCTATGGCTCAGAAGGTACACGACGACTACGTATTTGAGGGCAAGCGTGAACGTGACCGCCTCATCAACGAGGGGCGCGAAGAAGCAACCCAGCTCGTTACTGCAGCTCAGGACAAATCAAACCTTGTACTTGGCAACCTCGAGAAGGCCAAGGGGGAACTTGAGGTATCCGTTGCCAAGCTGCGTTCCTTTGAGAACCAGTACCGCACAACACTGCGTGACTACCTGAGCAAGCAACTTGCCAACCTGGAAGAAACTCCCGCACTTGAACCTAAGTCCGAGGCATCCGTTGCAGCCCAGCCCACCCCTTCGCAAGGTGGCGGGAACAATAACCTCGGCCAGCGCGGAGTCTTTAGCAATAACCAGCAGTAGAAAGGCCTAGCCTTTCACAAACAGGCGGCTACCTCACTTTAGTGAGGTGCCGCCTGTCATGTTTAAAACAATTCGTGCTGTCCTTGGTTATGGTGGGAACACGATAAGCTAAGAAGGCAGTTTTATCCAAGGTGGCAGAGAGGCAGTAGTGGCGCAATCACTCAACGAAAATACAAGACTGGTTCCCGTGCGAACAGTCTCTGGTGTAGCTAAAGCTGTTCTTGTCTGGTTTCTGTTTGCTGTGGTGTACGGCGCTGACCAGTGGGTTAAACATATCGTCGAAAGCACCATGCTGCCCGGTGAAAGCATCACCGTGATTGATGGCTTGCTCTGGTGGCGCTTCTACCTAAATTCTGGTGCTGCTTTCTCTATGGGGGAGAACTCCACCTGGATTTTTACGGTGATATCAACGGTGGGAGCTATCGTCACTTCCGTCCTGATTATGAGGTCCCGTGCTCTTGTCTGGACAATCCTGCTGGCTATCTTAGCGGGGGGCATAGTGGGTAACCTCCACGACCGTCTCTTCCGGGAACCGGGTTTCGGTAGGGGGCATGTCGTCGACTATATTTCAGTGCCCAATTTCGCTATTTTCAATATCGCGGATGCAGCCATCTGCATGTCCATGGCCTGCATCGTTCTTCTAACCTTCTTGGGGTACAGGCTCGATGGACAGCGTGAAATCAGTGCAACCACCGTACAGGGGAAGAAAGAAGAAGCCTAGAATGAGTGAGCTTGTAAACATCGAATGTATTGTCAGTGCTGAACAGGCTGGCCTGCGCCTGGACTCTTTGCTAGCCACACTCAGCGGTTATTCCCGGGCCACAGTGAGTAACTGGCTCAAAAATGGCCAAGTAACTCTCACCGACAGTAAAGGCCGCAGCATCAAAACTAAAGCATCTTCCAAGGTCGCCGCAGGCACAACAATCACTGTTGCCGGTACGCCCCCTCGTGACCTAACTGAAATTGAACCGGAGCATGTGGAAGGGCTGAGCCTGATTTACCAGGATGATGACATCGTGGTGGTTGATAAACCTACCGGTGTTGCTGCCCACCCCTCCATGGGCTGGCACGGCCCCACCGTCCTTGGTGCACTTAAGCACGCAGGTGTTGAGATTGCCACCAGCGGTGCTGCTGAGCGCCAGGGGATTGTGCACCGTCTGGACGTGGGCACCTCCGGCCTCATGGTGGTCACCAAGAATGAGCGTGCCTACTCTGAACTTAAGAAGGCTTTCAAGGAACGGACCGTTACCAAGGTCTATCACACCTTGGTTCAGGGCCTCCCCGATCCGCTCAAAGGCACAATAGATGCGCCTATTGGCCGTCACCCCGGAAGCGAATGGAAATTTGCCGTCAACGAAGATGGAAAACCTGCGGTGACTCACTACGAGGTAGTGGAGGCCTTTGGGCCGGCGTCCTTAGCTGAGATACACCTGGAGACAGGCCGCACCCACCAGATCCGTGTGCACTTTTCGGCACTGCGCCACCCATGCGCCGGTGACCTCACCTACGGAGCTGACCCCGCTTTGAGCGCCCACCTGGGGCTTACCCGCCAGTGGCTTCACGCTCACCGCCTGGGGTTTACCCACCCCACGAGCGGGGAAAGGGTGGAGTTTGAGAGCCCCTACCCGCAAGACCTCGCTTACGCATTGGATGCCCTGCGTCAGGGCAACTTTGGCTCTGACCGCCCCTAACATCGATCCCTCATCCCTCCCTGAGACTCTATCTCGTAAGGAAAAAGCGCTTTGGCTAGCACAGACTTCACCCACCTCCACGTGCATACCGAGTATTCCATGCTCGATGGTGCGGCCCGACTCACCGATCTGTTCGAGCATTCCAAACAACTGGGTATGGGTTCCCTAGCAACAACTGACCACGGTTTCCTCTTCGGTGCTTTCGACTTTTGGAACAAGGCCAACCAGGCCGGGATTAAACCCATCATCGGTGTTGAGGCCTATCTGACTCCCGGCACCGCCCGCCAGGACCGGACCCGCGTCAAATGGGGCGACGAGAACTCCGGTCGTGACGATGTCTCCGGTGGCGGTGCGTATACGCACATGACCATGTGGGCAGAGACCACCGAGGGCATGCACAACATGTTCCGCGCTTCTTCGCTGGCATCGCTTGAAGGGCAGCTCTACAAGCCCCGTATGGACCGGGAGCTACTCCAGACCTACGGTAAGGGCCTGATTGCAACCACCGGCTGCCCCTCCGGCGAGATTCAGACCCGTCTGCGTCTTGGCCAGTACAAGGAAGCGATCCAGGCAGCCAGCGACTTTAGGGATATCTTCGGTAAGGAGAACTTCTACTGCGAGATTATGGACCACGGTCTCGATATTGAGAAGAACGTGATGTCCGATCTCATTAAGCTGGCCAAAGAACTCAAGCTGCCTTTGGTTGCCACCAACGACCTGCACTACACCCACGCAGAGGACGCTAAAGCCCATGCCGCTCTGCTCTGTGTGCAGTCCGGCTCGACCCTGCAGGACCCCAAACGATTTAAATTCGACGCCGATAACTTTTACCTTAAATCCCCGGCTGAGATGCGTGAACTTTTCCGTGACTTCCCCGAAGCCTGCGATAACACCATGGAAATCGCAGAACGCTGCCACGTTGAGTTCAACACCAAGGCTAACTACATGCCCAACTTCCCCGTTCCCGAGGGGGAAAACGAGGAGTCCTGGTTCGTCAAAGAGGTAGAGCGAGGCCTGCACTACCGCTTCCCCAAGGGTATCCCCGATGAGGTGCGCAAGCAGGCCGAGTACGAGGTCGGGATTATTACCCAGATGGGCTTCCCCGGCTACTTCCTGGTGGTTGCTGACTTTATTAACTGGGCTAAGTCTCAAGGTATCCGCGTGGGGCCGGGGCGTGGTTCCGGTGCTGGTTCCATGGTGGCTTACGCTATGCGTATTACCGACCTGAATCCGCTGGAACACGATCTGATTTTTGAACGCTTCCTCAACCCCGACCGCGTCTCCATGCCCGACTTCGACGTGGACTTCGATGATCGCCGCCGTTCTGAAGTGATTCACTATGTGACCGAGAAGTACGGCGAAGATAAGGTGGCTATGATTGTCACCTACGGCACTATCAAGGCCAAGCAGGCCCTCAAAGACTCATCCCGTGTGTTGGGCTACCCCTTCTCCACCGGCGAGCGCCTCACCAAGGCCATGCCCGATGATGTGATGGGTAAGAATATTGCGCTTGCCAACGTCTATAACCCCGACGATAAGCGCTATAACGATGCCCAGGAACTGCGTGACCTGATTGAGAACGACCCTGATGCCTCCAAGGTCTTTGAGACCGCTAAGGGTCTTGAGGGGCTTAAACGCCAGTGGGGAGTGCACGCGGCGGGCGTTATTATGTCCAGCCACAACCTGATAGACGTTATCCCGATTATGCGCCGCGAACAGGACGGCCAGGTAATTACCCAGTTTGATTACCCCACCTGCGAGGGCCTGGGGCTCATCAAGATGGACTTCTTGGGTCTGCGTAACCTAACTATCATTTCTGATGCTATCGAGAACATTAAACTCAACCGTGACCTTGATCTTGACCTGGAAACCCTTGAACTTGACGATGTGGAGTCCTACAAGCTGCTGGCTCGTGGCGATACTCTGGGCGTGTTCCAGTTAGATGGTGGCCCTATGCGCCAGCTTCTCAAGCTCATGCAGCCCGATCACTTTGAGCATATTTCGGCGGTTTTGGCGCTGTACCGCCCGGGCCCTATGGGTGCCAACTCGCACACTAACTATGCTCTGCGTAAGAACGGTGTGCAGGAAGTCACCCCTATTCACCCAGAGCTGGAAGAGCCTCTGGCAGAGATTCTTGACACCACCTACGGTCTGATTGTCTACCAGGAACAGGTCATGGCCATTGCCCAGAAGGTGGCTAACTACTCGCTGGGTGAGGCGGATATTCTGCGCCGTGCTATGGGTAAGAAGAAGAAGGAAGAACTGGATAAGCAGTACGCTACCTTCCATCAGGGCATGCTCGATAACGGGTACTCTGAGGGAGCGGTCAAGGCCCTGTGGGACATTCTGCTTCCCTTCTCTGATTATGCCTTTAATAAGGCGCATACTGCGGCTTACGGTTTGGTGTCCTACTGGACTGCCTATTTGAAGGCCCATTATCCGCAGGAATACATGGCGGCTCTGCTGACCAGCGTTGGCGACGATAAGGACAAGCTGGCGGTCTATCTCAATGAGTGCCGACACATGAAGATTACGGTCCTACCGCCGGATGTTAATGAGTCTGCCCTGAACTTCACACCTGTGGGTGATGATATTCGTTTTGGTATGGGCGCAATTCGTAACGTAGGTGCGAACGTAGTTTCGGCCATGGTCCAAGCGCGTGAGGAAAAGGGCCGCTACGAGAACTTTAATGACTTCCTGTCCAAGGTTCCCATGGTGGTTTGCAATAAGCGCACCGTGGACTCCCTGATTAAAGCCGGTGCCTTTGACTCGCTGGGGCATGATCGCCGGCCGCTGTCCATGATTCACGAAGAGGCCATTGACGCTACCGTCTCGGTCAAGCGTCAGGAGGCCGCAGGTCAGTTTGACCTCTTCGGTGGCCTGGGCCTGGACGACGATGACCCGGCCAGCGAGCTGACCGTCCAGATTCCTGATGTTCCCGAGTGGGAGAAACGCGATAAGCTCAACTTTGAGCGCGAAATGCTGGGCCTATACGTTTCTGATCACCCCCTGCGCGGGCTGGAGGATGCACTGGATGCGCTTTCAGATTCAACCGTTCAGGGCTTGCTATCTGAGGATTCTGTAAAGCCGGATGGGGCTATCGTGACCATTGCGGGTATGGTTACCAGTGTTTCCCGGCGTATTGCCAAGAACTCCGGTAACCCCTACGCCCGTCTGGAACTTGAAGACCGTACCGGTTCGATTGAGGTCATGTTCTTTGGCCGTGCCTACGAACCGATTGCCGGTATTTTGGCGGAGGATCTTATCTGCACCATTAAGGGCCGTCTGCAACGCCGAGATGATGGGACAGTTACCTTGAGTGCGCAGGAGCTCCACATCCCTGAGATTTCAGCTGACGGTGCTAGCGGACCGGTTACCATTGTGATTCCTGAGTACAAGGCTACCGAGGAAACCCTGGGGCAGTTGCGCGATATCCTGCGCAACCATAGGGGTGAATCTGAGGTGCGCATTGCGATTAATACCCGAACCAAACGGGTCTTGATGCGGCTGGGGGCCGATGTGCGCGTGAACCCCAACCCAGCGCTCTTCGGGGACCTCAAGGTACTGCTAGGCCCAACTTGCTTGGATGCCTAGGTAAGCCATAACTGCTGTGGTAGCCTTTAGGTAATAGCCCCCCTCCCAAGCCTCTCTTGGATGCTCAAATGGGAGGGGCCTTTTAACAATCTGGAGCAAAAACCCTGAAGCCTAGCCTATCTATCCAAGAACAGCTTGAACTACTCAAAAGTCGTGGCCTGATAATCGAGGATGAGACCACTTGCAGGCAACTGTTGGCAACCGATAGCTACTATCGGTTTTCAGGCTATGCACGCTATTTTCAGGAAGCACCCCATGATGGCAACGATAGCTTCAGCGAAGGAACCTCTTTCGAAACTATCCTAGACATCTATCAAGCCGATGCAGCTATACGTTATCGGCTCAGCAGGCAACTGACTGCGGTAGAACTTATGTTACGAACAAAAGTTGCGAAAGTGATAGCTGAAGAGTACTCGCCATATGGAAACTACCTGGAAGATAGCTTTTATTTGGCTACTTGCGACCGAGTCGTGGAATCTTGTCTAAGGGATATCAGTAGGAGTCGAGAACCCTATATTCTTCGATACAAGGAAGAACAATCTTCCACAGGGGAGATGTATTCAACTCTTCCTATCTGGTCAGCTGTACAAGCTTTTTCTTTTGGAACTTTGTCTAAAATAATCGAGCGAGGTGCAAATGGTAACCTCCATGCGAGGCTTGCATCAGAGATTGGTCTTGCTCAAAGGGGCTTTTCTTCCCGAGTGAAGGCACTGGTCTATCTGCGAAATCGTTGTGCACACCATAGTAGGCTCTGGAATCACTCTGTAATTGATGCTGGTGCTACCCCTAACAACGTGAGGGGTAGGGCAAAACGGCTGGTAGGGCAGTTTGATCCCCGATCTATTGCCGATATCGTCGCATCACTGGATGATATCTACCTGCGTTGCGATCTGGGTAAACCTGTTCTAAATGAGCTTCATCAGGAATTTTGTGGTGTTCCTTCCTTGTGGGCTGGCTATACCCGACCTCTTTCTCCCCGTAATCACCGATAGCTTAAGAGTATTTATTTTTGAGAGAAAACAGGTGTGGTGGGTTTGAAAGCCCAGAAAATCTGGGCATTATCTATCAGCATTTGAAGGGGATTGCGGTAGACAGAAACCTCATAGGGGCTTGCCCGCGTCACAGATGCCTCTATGCTTGACGGGTGGCTTAAAATGGGGGTTGTGAGCACATCAGAGAATACCCAGAATTCAGGGGAAACACCCGCCCCCACCCTGCGCACCATTGACCTGCGCGGGACAACCCACAGCTACGCAGAACTACGGCGCCTTGTTCCCCGCCAGACTAACGAATACCTTGGCAACGCGCTCACCACCGTCCAGGAGATCATCCAGAAGGTTCAGTCAGACGGTGCCGACTACCTGCGCCAGCTTGCCGCCCGCTTTGACGGTGTAGAACAGGGCGCGCTGCGTGTACCCCAGCAAGCTATCGACCGGGCCCTGGAAAACCTGGACCCTGCCGTCCGTAAGGGCCTGGAAGTTGCTATCGAGCGCACCCGTGCTTTTGCCGCAGCCCAGCGCCCCGCCGACCAGACCATTGAGGTAGCACCCGGCGCTGTTCTGACCAACCGCTGGACCCCCGTGCGCCGCGCCGGCGTTTACGTCCCGGGTGGACTGGCTGTCTACCCCTCATCGGTCATCATGAACACCGTCCCGGCCCAGGCCGCAGGAGTGGGGTCCCTTGTGCTCTGCACCCCGCCCCAGAAAGAATTTGACGGCCTACCTCACCCCACCATCCTGGCAGCCGCAGGCTTGCTCGGCATCACCGAGGTCTGGGCGATTGGTGGCGCCGGCGCCCTTGCCGCCATGGCCTACGGTCTAGACGACGCGGGGGACTACCTTGACCCTGTAGACACCATCACCGGCCCCGGCAACATCTTTGTGGCCATGGCTAAGCGTGCGCTCCAAGGTGTTGTTGGGGTAGACGGAGAAGCCGGTACAACTGAAATTGCTGTGATTGCCGACGAAACCGCTAAGCCCGAATTCGTAGCAGCTGACCTCATCTCACAGGCAGAACACGACCCCAACGCTGGTTCGGTCCTCATCACCCATTCCCAGGCTCTTGCCAAGGCCGTCCAAGAGACTATCAACCGCCGTGCGGCAGCCACCAAGCACGCCGAGCGTGTGGCTACGGCACTCTCGGGCCCTCAATCGGGGATCGTACTCACCGATACCCTTGAAGCTTCTATCTCGGTGGCCGATGCCTATGCCGCTGAACACCTGGAGATTCACACCGAGAACGCCGCTGAAGTGGCCGGTCGTATCCGCAATGCTGGTGCCATCTTCATTGGTTCCTACTCACCGGTACCGCTGGGCGACTACGCGGCAGGTTCTAACCATGTGCTACCTACTGGTGGCTCAGCCTCCTTCGCATCCGGCCTGAACACCTCAGTCTTCATGAAGGCCGTACAGCTCATCGACTATAGCGCAGATGCCCTGGCCGAAATTGGCGACGATATCGTTGCCCTAGCTATCGATGAAGATCTACCTGCCCACGGTGAGGCAATTACCGTCCGTACCCAACCGGGAACTAACCGCTAGGAGGCACCACTATGAACTGCCCCTTCTGCCGCAAAGCCGAATCACGTGTGGTTGACTCACGCACCACCGACGACGGCTCAGCAATCCGCCGCCGCCGTCAGTGCAACAATTGCGGTAAACGCTTTACTACCGTAGAAACAACGGCTGTTTCGGTCATTAAGCGCTCAGGTGTGACCGAGCCCTTCAACCGAGAAAAAATTATTTCTGGTGTCCGAAAAGCCTGCCAAGGCAGGCCTGTAGGGGAGGATGACCTGGCTAAGCTAGCTCAAGAGGTCGAAGAGAACATCCGAGCCAAGGGTCTAGCTGAGATTGACGCGCATGAAGTTGGACTATCTATCCTTGAGCCGCTCTCAAAGCTCGACACCGTAGCCTACCTCCGTTTTGCCAGCGTTTACCAGGCCTTTGAGAGCCTTGATGATTTTGAGCGCGCTATCGCTAACCTCCGCGAGGCAGACGCAGGAGAATGCCAACAACCCACCCTGCTGTAGACACAGAACGAGGCACACCCAACAATACTCGGTGTGCCTCGCTGAATGAATCCATCAAACTATCTCCAAAGCCTTGCCTTATGAGTAGACCCTAACCGATTGCGGTAGGTATTCATCCGATGCAAGCTCAAGGTGCCATTCTTTGCCTTCAGGGTGTGGAGGTAACTTCAGGTCTATTTCACCACCGGTGTTAAAGACCATCAGGATGTTTTCTATCATTACCTGGAAGCATTTAAAGTCTGGGCTGAGCCAGTCATGGTCCTGAGTGGGTACACCATCTGAACGCCACCAGCTAACCTCTTCACCGTGCAGAAAGTCCCGCTGACGCAGCTCAGGGAAACGGCGCCTTAAGCTAGTGAGCTTTCCAACGTATTCAATCAAGGAGCGATCAGCGGATTCCCAATCAATCCAGGTGATCTCGTTGTCCTGGCAGTAGGCGTTGTTATTACCAAACTGTGTATTCCCCAGCTCATCACCGGCAAGCAGCATGGGCACCCCCTGCGAAAGGAATAGGGTAGCAAGCATTGCCCTAATGCGACGCTGACGGGCTGATGCAATATCTGGGTTGTCGGTAGGTCCTTCTACACCGAAGTTGTCACTGTAGTTTTCGCTGTGGCCGTCCTTGTTATTCTCACCGTTTGCTTCGTTATGCTTTTGGGAATAACTGACGATATCGCCTAGGGTGAACCCATCGTGCGCTGATACGAAGTTAATCGATGATGTCGCTGGCCTCCCATAATGGTCAAACTGCCTGGCGCTACCCATGACAGCTGAAGCGAGCTGGCCTACAGCTTCACCGTTTCCTCTCCAAGCCTGACGTACTCCGTCACGGTAAGTATCATTCCACTCACGCCAGGGATGAGGAAAACCTCCGACCTGATAGCCATCTGAACCGGTATCCCAAGGCTCAGCGATCAGCTTGAGCTTCCTGAGCACTGGGTCTTGGGCGATAGCCTGGAAGAAAGCCGCTTGAGAGGAGAACCCAGTCTCATCACGGCCCAGGGTGCTCGCAAGATCAAAACGGAACCCGTCCACACCGTAGCGCTGAGCAAAATGGCGAAGCGAATCGAGTACGAGCCGCAGTACTTGAGGGTTATGAACCGCCAAGGTGTTGCCGGTGCCGGTGACGTTGGCATAGGACCCATCGGAGTTGCGCATATAGTAACCGGCATCGTTGAGCCCGCGCATCGACAGCACGGAATCCCTCTGATCGCCTTCACCACTGTGATTGAAAACAACATCAAGAATTACTTCAATCCCGTGCTCGTGCAAAGTATGCACTGCCTGCCTGAACTCTGCATCTGCCTCTAGCCCGTTGGGGTGTTTAGAGGCATAACGAGGTTCAAGTGCAGAGAAAGCCACCGGCTGGTAGCCCCAATAATTTACTAGGCCACGTCGAACAAGATATTGGTCGTCAATAAAAGCTTGGACAGGCAGCAACTCAAGGGCGTTAACGCCGATATCGCCCAAGTGCTTGAGCACTGCCGGATCCGCTAAAGCAGCGTAGCTGCCACGAATCTCGGGCCGAATATCGGGGTGCTTAGCCGTGAGACCTTTAACGTGGGCCTCAAGAATCACCAGTTCCTCCCAGGTATGGCCGGGGCGGTTGAGCCTTGGATCCGGTCCTTCAGGCAGAGGATCAGCCAGGATGCACTTGGGCATGACAGCTGCGCTGTCGCCCTCGGCATCGACTGCCATCAGAGGGTGCCAGCGCAGGGGAGCATCAAGATGCTGAGCCCACGGGTCAAGCAGAAGTTTATCCGGGTTGAATATGGGGTCGCAGCCGGTAGCCCTCAGGCCGTATCGGTCTGCGGGCTGTAAACCAGCAATATCGCCTACCCAGTACTCACCGTCGCGATGAGTTAGCTCATGCCGGGTTTCAAGCCCCTGCTCATCGAATACACAAAACCATATCTTGCTAGCTCCAGGTGCCCAAATTTCTACCTTCATGCAATGAGATTATCAAACATCTCCGAGTACTTCTGGGCAGAGTGCTCCCAACCAACAGGTTGATCCATGGCAGTTGAGCGCAGCTTCGACCAGGCTTGAGGATTTGCATAGAGGTCTAAAGCGCGACCTAGAGCGAAGCTCAAAGCACCGGCATCAATCCTGCCACCCAGGTAAGCATCACCAAAGGTAAAGCCGGTGGCGGTACCGTCAGCCAGACGCTCGGGAGTAGCATCACTCACAGTATCGCGCAGGCCACCGGTTGCCGCAACAACAGGTACAGTGCCGTAGCGCATACCGTAGAGCTGGGTCAGACCGCTGGGCTCGAAGCGTGAGGGAACCAAGACGATATCCCCACCGGCGTAGAGACGGTGGCTTAAAGCCTCGTCGTAACCGATTCGAATACCCACACGATCCGGGTAACGAGCTGCCAAATCCATCAGGGCACTCTCGTACTCCGCGTCGCCAGAACCCAGAACAACCACCGCGCCCCCCCGATCCAAGAAACTGGGGAGAGCCTCTACCAGCAGGTCAATACCTTTCTGGTAGGTCAAACGGGTAACCACAACAGCCAAGGGCCCGGTAGGCTCCGGCAGATTGAACTCTTTGAGTAGCCTCTGACGGTTAAGGGCCTTGCCCTCCGGCTGAGCAGCGGAATAGGGCTCAACTTCGGGGTCAGTCTCGGGGTTCCATACTGTGGTGTCCACACCGTTGATAATGCCGGAGAGCTCACCGCGGTCACGGCGGGCCGTAACAACACCTTGAAGGCCGAAACCGAAATCTGGGTCGGTGAGCTCCTGCGCATAACTGGGGCTGACAGTGCTCAGATGCGACGCATGAACCATGCCTGCTTTTAAAGTTGAAAGAAGACCATAGTACTCAAGTGAATCAGGTGTGAAATCCCAGGTCGGCAGCCGCATAGCGTCTAGCTGATCAGCACCCACAACACCCTGGAAGGCGATATTGTGTACCGTCATGACCGTGGGGATATTGGCCCCCGCATACTTGAGGTAGGAAGGCACCAGCCCAGCCTGCCAGTCGTGAACATGCACAAGGTCAGGCTTCCAGCTGTCGGTGGTGCCATTCATGGCAATCTGTGCTGCCGCCCAGCTGAGGGCAGCAAAACGGATGTGGTTATCGTGGTGGTCATGCCCGTGCGCCGAGTAGGGGCCACCTTGGCGTGCAAAAAGATGCGGCGCATCGAGCAAGAGCACTTTTAACCCGTCAATCTTGCCTCGCACCACTCTTGCAGGGCCACCGAACAGGTCATCATCATGCCAGACTCGAACCCCCCGCTCGATACGGTCCAATAGCCCAGGGTAGGCCGGAAGGAGTACCCTGGAGGACCAGCCAAGGGGCTCCAGAGCTGCGGGCAGAGCACCCACAACGTCTGCGAGTCCGCCAGTTTTAATCAGCGGTGCGCACTCGGAAGCAACCGAAAGTATACGTTTCACGCGCCCAGCCATACCTACCACTAACCTTCCAGCGCCGCAGCACGGCGCTCAAGCATGGGTTGGGTAATCAAAGTTACCCCGTTCTTGGTGACGCGGAACCACTTGGCGTCTTCTTCAGGATCCTTACCTACAACGAGACCTTCAGGGATGCGCACGTCGCTGTCGATGACACAACGGGATAGGCTAGCGGACTGACCGATATCTACATGGGGGAGTACCACAGCCTGATCCAGCTCAGCGAAAGAATGAACCCTGACCCCTGTGAAGAGCAGAGAGTTAGATACCTGAGCACCTGAAATCACGCAGTCACCAGAAATCAGAGACTGAACCGCTGTACCCTTGCGGGCACCCTCATTATGAATAAACTTAGCGGGCGGAGTAATCTCACCATAGGTCCAGATAGGCCAGGTGCGATCGTAGAAGTCCAGCGGCGGAATGTGGGCGGTCAAATCCAGGTTAGCCTGCCAGAAGGAGTCCAGGGTACCCACGTCGCGCCAGTAGGGCTCAGTCTCAAGGCCGCTCATGACGCATGAGTCGCTAAACCGGTGCGCGTAAGCCCTTCCGTCTTTTACGATCTGCGGGATAATGTCATGGCCAAAGTCGTGCGTGGAATCGGGATCATTCGCATCGGCAATCAGGATTTCACGCAGCAAAGCCCAATCGAACACGTATATCCCCATAGACACCAAGGACTCATCCGGGTTATCCGGTGAACTCGGAGGATTAGCAGGCTTCTCCAAAAAGTCAACGATTCGGCTATTTTCATCAACAGCCATAACACCGAATGCGCTGGCTTCCTCACGCGAGACAGTCAAGCAACCAACGGTGACAGCGGCCTTGTTATCAACATGCTGCTGCAGCATAATCTCATAGTCCATCTTGTAGATGTGATCACCTGCAAGAACAACAATGTACTTTACCTGGTAGTCATCAACGATATCGATGTTCTGGTAGATAGCGTCTGCAGTGCCCAAATACCACTGATGCTCAGAGACACGCTGGCTAGCAGGAAGAATATCAAGGTACTCATTACGCTCAGCACGGAAGAAACCCCAGCCGCGCTGCATATGGCGAATCAGTGAATGAGCCTTGTACTGGGTTGCCACAGCCATCTTTCGAATACCTGAGTTGTAGGCATTCGAGAGAGGGAAGTCGATAATTCTCGCCTTTCCTCCGAAATGGACTGCGGGTTTGGCGCGACGGTCAGTGAGCTCTTCAAGACGGCTGCCATGGCCACCAGCTAGCACGAAGGCCATGGCCTGACTTGAGAGGCGGTGGTTGCCGGTCCTTGGGCTGTTGGGAGGGGTGTTGGGAATCATGATTGTTCCTCTGCAAAATAGATAACTGAAAAGGGTGGAAGTTTGACCAGAGCTGATTGAGCTTCGTTGCCCATGGGGACGGGTTCTGTCTCAATAGCACCACCATGACCACGGTTGCCACCGTGATAGTGGGCCGAGTCGGTATTGAGAACCTCAAGCCAACGTCCAGCTATCGGGAAGGGAACCCTGAAGCCGTCATACTCAGTCGGGCTCATATTCATAACAACCACAATGTGGGGGTCTTGGGGTGCTCCGCGGCGTAACCAGGCGTAAACCTGTTCATCAAGAGCATCAAGAAGGAGCCATTGGAAACCGTGCGGGTCGCAATCACTGCGATGGAGGGCAGGCTGTTGCCGGTAAAGGCTGTTTAGATCTCGTACCAGTGACTGAACCCCCAGATGGCCTGGGTCCTCTAGGACCTTCCACTCAAGTTCGCTCTGGTAGTTCCACTCGCCGGGTTGGCCAAATTCTTGGCCCATGAAGAGAAGCTTTTTGCCGGGGTAAGCCCACATATAGGCTAAAAAGGCTTTGATATTTCCAAGTTTGGATGCATGATCTCCGGGCATCCGCCCATAGAGCGAACCCTTACCGTGGACAACTTCGTCGTGGCTGATGGGGAGCATAAAGCGCTCGCTGAATACGTAGGTTATGCCAAAGGTCAGCAAATCAGAATGGTCCTTGCGGTAACTGGGGTCTAGCCCAAAGTACCTGAGAGAGTCATTCATCCAGCCGAGGTTCCATTTATAGTCAAACCCGAGTCCACCGTCTTGGGTTTCTCGCGTGACGCCGGGGAAGGTTGTGGACTCTTCCGCAATCATCATTGTGCCTTCGGTGTTTCGACCTACGGCATCGTTTGTTTGGCGTACGAAATCGATAGCTTCGTAGTTTTCTCGTCCACCGTCTTTGTTGGGTACCCACTCACCTGCTTTACGGGAGTAATCGCGGTGAATCATCGACGCCACAGCGTCCACTCTTAAACCATCAAGATGGTATTCCTTGAGCCAGTAGATGGCGTTAGAACGCAGATGCCCGGCTACTTCTGGGCGACCATAGTTGTAGATGAAAGTGTTCCAGTCGGGGTGGAAACCCTCTTGGGGGTTTTCGTGTTCGTAGAGGGCTGTGCCATCAAACCGGCCGAGGCCGTGTTCATCGGTGGGGAAATGACCCGGTACCCAATCAGCAATAACTCCGAGTCCCTTTTGGTGAGCCTGATCTACAAAAGCTTGGAAATCTTCAGGTAGCCCGTACCTGTAGGTAGGGGCATACATGCCGATGGGCTGATAGCCCCAGGAACCATCGAAAGGATGCTCGGTAATGGGTAGTACCTCAATATGGGTGAACCCTAGGTCAGCTACATAGTCGATGAGATCATGCCAGCCTTCCTTCCGCCAGGATCCAAGGTGAACCTCATAGACACTGACTGGTGAATCCTGTGCGTGCAGCTGCGCCCGGCTCTGCAACCACTTTTCGTCCTGCCAGGTGTGCTTGCCGAGCTTTCGTACGATAGAGGCAGTTCCCGGGGGGACCTCGGCCCCGAAGCCGACAGGGTCGGCCTTGAGCGGTAACAGCTCATTGTCGTGGCCTAGAATCTCGTACTTATAGACTTCTCCCTCGCCAAGACCGGGGATAAAGAGTTCCCATACACCGCAAGATCCCAGTGGGCGCATGGGGTGTGTGATGCCGTTCCAGCTGTTAAAGGAACCCACTACGGAGACGCGGTGAGCGTTCGGGGCCCATACCGCAAAATGCAGGCCTGGGATATTCTCATGCTCCAGGGGGTGCGCTCCGAGTACCTTCCACAATTGCTCGTGTCGGCCTTCGCCGATAAGGTACTCGTCCAGTGCACCCAGTACGGGTGCAAAGCGGTATGGGTCCTGACGCTCTTCGATATGGCCACCGGTCCACTCAATGCGTAATCGGTAGTAGGGGAGAGGCTCCCCCACAAAGATTGGCATATTTGCCCACGGGCGGATCAGTTCGTTCTGATCTGTATCGTTGACTGCCCAGACCTTCAGAGCGCCTGGGAAGAGTGCAACTAGTTCTTTGCCATCTTCACTGGGGCCAAGAACCTTGAAAGGATCACGGTTCCTCCCTGTGGTGAGGGCTAGAGCTTCTGCTTTGGTGATCGCCATAAGGCTTCTCCAGATTCCTTAAAGTAACGGTCTAGCCTAAATGGCCGGGTCGATTCCCCATATTTGGCTCATGTACTCGCGCACAGAACGGTCGGAGCTGAAGTAACCCATACGGGCAATGTTCAATACCGCCATGCGATTCCAACGAGCTGAATCGCGGTAAGCGGCCTCAACCTCTTGCTGAGCACGATCGTAGTCATCAAAATCAGAGGCGACGAGGAACCAGTCCTTGTTCCACATATCATCGACCAGCTGACCAAAGCGGTAAGGCTCACCGGGGCTAAAGGTGCCTTCTGCTACAGCCTGAAGGATGTCCCTAAGAGCCTGGCTCTTCTCGATTGCTAGGCGTGAGTGACCGGGCTGGCTACGGCGCTGAGCTACTTCCTCGGTGGTCAGACCAAAGAGGAAGAAGTTCTCTGCACCAACATGCTCACGGATTTCGACGTTGGCGCCATCGAGGGTACCGATGGTAAGCGCGCCGTTGAGAGCGAACTTCATGTTGCCTGTTCCCGAAGCTTCCATGCCAGCAGTTGAAATCTGCTCGCTCAGGTCAGAAGCAGGAATGAGGCGTTCTGCCATGGAAACGTTGTAGTTCGGCGGGAACACGATACGGAGCAGGTGGTTTGTCTCGGGGTCATTATTGACAAGATCCGCAACATCGTTGATGAGCTTGATGATGTCCTTAGCGGTCTGGTAGCTGGGGGCAGCCTTACCACCGAAGATCTTGACGCGAGGTACCCAGCCAGCGTTCGGGTCACGCTTGATGCGCTGGTAATGCGCAATAGTCCAAAGGATGTTCAGGAGCTGGCGCTTGTATTCGTGCATGCGCTTGACCTGTGAGTCGTACAAAGCATCAGTGGGTAAATCAATGCCGTGCTCTTCGCGCATCCAGCGGGTGAAACGCTCCTTAGCTGCGAGCTTAGTCTGCCCGAAGGCATGGAGGAACTCGGGGTCATCTGCGTATGCTTCAAGTTCTTTGAGACGCTCGAGATCAGTTTCCCAGCCTTCACCGACGGTCTTGGTGATCAACTCAGCCAGCGCGGGGTTTGCTAGCTTGAGCCAGCGGCGCGGAGTAATGCCGTTGGTGATATTCAGGATGCGATCGGGGTGCAGAGCATTGTGCACGGGGAAGAGCTCAGTTCGGACGAGCTCGGTGTGTAAGGCAGACACACCGTTGACACGGTGGCTGGTTGTAAAAGCTAGGTCACCCATATTGACCTGGTCGCCTGAGATGAGGCGGACTGGGTGGGGTGAACCTGACTGGAGCTCAACAAACTGCTGATCGAGACGCTCAATGATGTGGAGATGGCGAGGTAGCACGTTACGCATCAGGCCAACGGTCCAACGCTCCAGCGCTTCGGGCAGAAGGGTGTGGTTGGTGTAGCCCAGAACGCGGTTGCTCAAATCTGCGGCGCGGTCGAAACCGAAGCCGTGGTCATCGACGAGGATACGGATGAGCTCGGGGCCTGCGATTGCAGGGTGCGTATCGTTCATTTGGATTGCTACATGCTGATCCAGGTTCTCCAGGGAGGAATGGCCTGCTAGGTGGCGGCGCACGATGTCCTGAACAGATGCTGAAGTCAGGAAGTATTCCTGTGACAGGCGGAGCTGCTTGCCGCCGTCGGTGGTGTCATTGGGGTAGAGCACCCTGCTGAGACTACGAGCAAGAGCTTCGGGCTCAGCGGCGGCTACAAAGTCACCGGAGTTGAATTTACCCAGGTCAAAAAGGTCGGCGTTGGGTGCTGCGGCCCAGAGGCGAAGGGTGTTAGCCCACTTGCCGCCGTAGCCTACAACGGGGGTATCGAATGCCTGGGCCTGCACATGTGTACCGGGCTCCCAGCGCAGAAGACCATTTTCCTCGTACATTTCGCCGCCAAAGCCAACGCCGTAGACTGACTCAGGCCGGTTGAAGTCCCAGGGGTTTCCGTTAGCGAGCCAGTTCTCGGGGTTCTCCTGCTGGCGACCGTCTAGGAAGCTCTGTTCAAAGAGGCCGTGTTCGTAGCGCAGACCGTAACCGTAAGCGGGGCAACCAACAGTTGCCATTGATTCAAGGTAGCAGGCTGCCAGGCGGCCAAGACCACCGTTGCCAAGTGCCGCATCAGGCTCAGCCTTGGCCACGGTTTCAAAATCAAGGCCAAGCTCGCTGAGTGCTTCTTCAGCAGTCTCACGCAGACCAAGGTTGATTGCAAGGTCCTCCATCAGGCGACCGATGAGGAATTCCATTGAAAGGTAGTAGACACGTTTACGGTCTTCGTCCCAGGTGCGTCGTGTGGAGGCAAACCAGGGCTCAACGGCCCTATCACGCAAAGTGTGCGAAAGCGCGATGCGCCAATCGAAGATAGTTGAATGTTGCGGATCTTTTCCTGCTGTGAACTGAAGATGTTCCAACAAAGAAGCGCGGAAGTTTGCTACTGAAATTTCAGGACGTTCGTTTTGTGCCATACTTCGATACTAATTTCAAATTCGCGGGTAGAGGCAAAAATGGCACGAACCGCCGATACCGATATCAAAAATTCTTTTTTTTGAGACAGAATGAGTTTCCCAGCGGCATGGTACGACTTAAATTGACGCAATCTTGGTGCTTCCTGAGAGATGCTCACAGATAGTTTTGTCTAAAGAAGAGGCCACCAGCTGCATATCTCAGCCGGTGGCCACTGCCTGCTACCACTGCTTTAGGGGGCAGTATTAGGCTTTCACGGAAGCTCTACGCTTGTGCTCGCTGGGCATGCCACCAGCCCACAGCGCAGCCCCAACAATGCCAGCGTTATTGCGGAGGGCTGCCATAACCATGGGAGTACGCAGCTTCCCCTCAAGATAGGGCATGAACTTCTCAGGATTCTTAGAAATGCCCCCGCCGATAATGAACAGGTCAGGTGAGAAGAGCATCTCAAGGTGTGAGAAGTAGCGGTGCAACCGCTTGCCGTACTTTTTCCAAGAGAGCTCATACACCTCACGAGCACGTGCTGATGCACGGGTCTCAGCATCCTGCCCATCAATCTCGAGGTGACCGAGTTCTGTGTTGGGAATAAGCTGACCGTTGTTAATGAGTGCGGAACCAATTCCGGTACCCAGAGTAATCAGGGCAAGCAGGCCGTCCTTATCCCGTCCCTGGCCATAAGTGGCTTCTGCTAGCCCGGCGGCGTCGGCATCGTTGAGGGCATAGACCAGACGGCCCCCCAGGGCCTTGCTCATAGTTTCTTCGAGGTTGGTTCCAACCCAGCTGGGGTCAACGTTTGCAGCCGAGAGAGCAAGACCGTTCTTGATGATGGCAGGGAAATCAATTCCGATTGCCGAATCTGAGAGCGGTGCCAGATCGCGCCCCTGTAACTCTTCAACGATCTGGGCTACTACACCTGCACAGGCCTCTGGTGTTGCTGGCTGGGGAGTCGGGATCCGGAAACGGTCACCGACCAGTAAACCGGTACGAATGTCTACAATCCCGCCTTTCATACCGGTACCACCGATATCGATACCGATGACCAGGTCAGCCGGGGTGGGCTCGGGAATCTGGTGGCCTGCTTCTGCCATGTCCTACTCCTTTAAGGTGATGAGGCTAGGGAAGAGTTAGAATGTCGATACCGTCGGCGGTAACAACCATGGTGTGCTCAAACTGGGCGGTGCGCTTGCGGTCTTTGGTGACGACAGTCCAGTCGTCATCCCACATATCCCACTCGATGGTGCCTAAAGTCAGCATGGGTTCGATTGTGAAAATCATGCCTTCTTCGATAAGGGTGTTGTATGCGGGGGCGGCATCGTAGTGGGGAATGATTAGGCCAGAATGGAACTCACGGCCCACACCGTGGCCTGTAAAGTCCCGGACTACACCGTAGCCAAAGCGGGCTGCGTATTTCTCAATCACTCGCCCAATAACATTGATTTCTCGTCCCGGGCGGACAGCCTTCATGGCACGGTTGAGGGCCTCTTCGGTGCGTTCAACAAGCAGACGCGATTCTTCATCAACATTTCCGACCAAGAGTGTACGGTTGGTGTCGCCGTGCATGCCATCGAGGTAAGCGGTGACATCGAGGTTTAGGATGTCTCCGTCTTCAAGAACGGTTGAATCGGGGATTCCGTGGCAGATGACCTCATTTAATGAGGTGCAGACACTCTTGGTGTAACCACGGTAGTCAACGGTTGAGGGGTAGGCACCGTGGTCGCAGATATACTCGTGCACTAAAACATCGATGTGGTCTGTGGTCGTGCCGGGAACAGCAATTTTTTCGGCTTCCACGATTGCCCCGGCGGCAATCTTGCCAGCGGCTCGCACCCGCTCAATTTCTTCGGGCGTGTAGAAGTTGGAACCTTTACCTTCATCGGCTTCAGGCTTGCCTACATATTCAGGGCGTTCAATGCCTGCCGGTACCGAGCGCATGGGGGTAACTGTGCCGGGCACCAGGCAACCAAGAGGTGCTTTGCCGGGCTGAGCGGGAAGATTATGGCTAGAAGAATTTGTCGACATGTTATAAATCGTAGTCCCTCTCCTGATACTCGATGGGGTCTGATGGGTGCCAGGCAAGGAAACTTTTGCCACACTAGGTCGCGTCCAAGCTTTTCTCTTCACTCTTGGAGGGTTTACTGGCATTCCTTGCTTTCTCTTAAACCGCTTTGGTGGCTTACTCCATGGTGTCTCAAAGAAGTGTGACTCTTGCCAAGGGGCCAGGGCCTTCATAGGATGGTTGGGAAGCAGAACGATGCTCTCGTCTGTCACTATATGTAGAGGAAGACATGTCACTTGAGAATGTAACACCTGGTCCCCATGCCACGGAGTTTTACTACAATCTGCGTACCGGGCAAGTAGAAGAGGGCCAGCAGTCAAAAATCACTGAGCTGTGGGGTCCCTTTGCTACACGCGAAGAAGCCGAGCACGCTATGGAAACAGCTAAAAAACGTAACGAAGCCTGGGATGAAGGCAAAAATTCTTGGGGCAAGTAAAACCATAAAAGTCGGGGCCGGTAGCCTGTGCTACCGGCCCCTACACTTTAAGTGAAATCACTGGTCGAATCTGTGCTCGGGTGCGGGATAGGCCCCTGAGCGTACGTCCTGGCGGTAGGCCTGGGCGCCTTCCAACAGAGTGTCGTACAGGTTGGCGTACTGCTTAACAAACCGAGCCATCTTGCCCTGGCGTAGCCCGAAAGCATCCTGCCAGACCAGAACCTGACCTGTTACATCAGATCCTGCACCGATGCCGATGACCGGAATATGGACTGCGCGGTCAATCTGTGCCGCTATGTCTGACCGCGTCATCTCAATAAGTAAGCAGAAGGCACCGGCCTCAGTAAGCGCAAGCGCGCTCTCTATGAGCGCTTCTCCGCTATCACCACGCCCCTGCACTCGATAGCCACCCAGGGCATGCTCAGACTGGGGCGTAAAACCGATGTGCGCCATGACAGGGATACCCGCCGCAACCAGGGCCTTAACATGCTCGGTGTGATAGCTAGTTGCCTCCATCTTGATGGCGTGCGCACCGCCCTCTTTCATAAAACGCACTGCGCTAGCAACCGCCTGCTGCGGTGACTGTTCATAGGAGCCAAAGGGCAAATCAGCTACCACCAGGGAGCGCTGGGCGGCTGACGACACAGCCTTCACCAGTGGGAGCATTTCATCAACAGTGATTGTGAGCGTGGAATCATGCCCCAGGACGTTACTGCCAGCGGAGTCTCCCACCAGCAAAACCTCAATACCGGCGCGGTCAAAGATAGTAGCGGTGAGCGTATCGTAGCTGGTGAGCATAGCGAACTTTTCACCAGCCTCTTTGGCCTGGCGCAGGTGAACAGTCCGCACCTTTTTAACATCGAGGACACTACCTGCTGAATTCTGCTGAGCAGATGCGGCCGGGGCGGAAGCCTGTGAGCCGTAGGGAGAACTTTCTTCGTTGAGCATACCCCTAACTTTAGTGGGCAGGCTCGACCGCGCAAACGACCTGAGGGCGCATATTCTCAGTCGGTGAAAGAAATGTTTAAAACTGGTTACGGTTCCTTAGTTTGTGCGCGTGCCAGGTAGGCAGAGGGAAACACAAAGTTCTAGAGTTGGAAGGTAGCGAATAAGAACCTGCCCACCGGGGTGCAGGTAGCGCTAGCGACACGAACGGATAGGTTACATGGATCGTCAGCAAGAGTTTGTTCTGCGCACTATTGAGGAACGCAACGTGCGTTTCGTTCGTCTTTGGTTCACCGATGTTGTAGGCCAGCTCAAGTCGGTGGCGATTGCCCCGGCTGAGGTTGAGAGTGCTTTTGACGAGGGAATCGGCTTTGACGGTTCATCCATTGAGGGCCTTTCCCGTGTCTACGAGTCAGACATGCTCTTACAGCCTGACCCCTCAACCTTCCAGGTGCTGCCCTGGCGCGGTGACGACGAACCCACCTCACGCATGTTCTGCGACATTCTCACCCCCGACGGCGAACCCAGTGCTTCGGACACCCGCGGTGTCCTTAAGAAAATTCTTTCCAAAGCCGCAGGCATGGGCTTTACCTGCTACACCTCCCCGGAAATCGAATTCTACCTTCTCAAATCCAAGGAACTGGGACCCAATGGCTTCCCCGAGCCTGTGGACTCTGAAAGCTACTTCGACCACACCCCCGGGGGAGTCGTGCAGGACTTCCGCCGCAAAGCGGTCAGCACCCTTGAAGAAATTGGGATTTCAGTAGAGTTCTCCCACCACGAGACCGGGCCGGGGCAGAATGAAATTGATTTGCGCCATGCCGATGCTCTGCAAACCGCAGATAACATCATGAGTTTCCGCACCGTCATCAAGGAAGTCGCCCTGTCCCAGGGTATCTATGCGACCTTCATGCCCAAGCCTTTTACCGAACACGCCGGTAGCGGCATGCACACCCACTTCTCCCTGTTTGAAGGTGATACCAACGCTTTCTTTGAGGCAGGAGCCGAGTACCAGCTTTCACGCACCGCCAAGCACTTCATCGCCGGTGTCTTGCAGCATGCACCCGAATTCACCTCGGTCACCAACCAATTCGTCAACTCCTACAAGAGGCTGTGGGGCGGCGGTGAAGCACCCTCCTATGTCTCTTGGGGCCATAACAACCGCTCGGCCCTGGTCCGTGTGCCGCTCTACAAGCCCAACAAGATGCAGTCAGCCCGTATGGAATACCGCGGTATCGACTCGGCGACCAACCCCTACCTGGCCTACGCCGTTATCCTGGCGGCTGGCCTGAAGGGAATCGAGAACGAGTACGAGCTACCCTCGGCAGCGGTTACGGAAGATATCTCCGCAATGACCAGCGCGGAGCGCCGTGCCATGGGCTACCACGCCTTGCCCTCATCTCTTTACGATGCAATCCACCGCACCGAAGAATCAGAATTTATGGCCGAAACACTGGGCGAGCAGGTTTTTGAGCAGTTCCTGCGTAACAAGCGCCGTGACTGGAACGCTTTCCGTGCCGAAGTAACCCCCTACGAGCTCAAGACCAGCCTCGGTATCCTCTAACAAGGCTGTGCAGGCGTAGCCCCTACTAGGGCGCTACGCCTGCCTTGTTGTATCTAGCAGAACCCCAACAGCCCAAGGAGCAAGACACGGTGACAGCCCCAAAAACTACCTCAGCGCACCCCGATGACGCTACCCGCCGCGCAGAAGAAGAACGCAAGGCACATGTGCGCCTCATCAGTGAGATGGCAGCACTGGGTTTCTACGATGCTGCCAAGAGCGCTCGCTGGCTGGATTCACCCGAACTGGCAAGGGTCGACCGTAATAAACTTTTTGAGGGTCTGAGGTTGGCACCTTCACCTGACATTGCTCTGCCTGCGCTGGTGAGGCTGATTGAGAGAGCGCCGAAGGTAGCAGAACTTGCAGGGCGAGGTGCTGATGCCCCCGCTCTCTACCGCTTACTTGGCGGCTCAGAAGCACTGGGGGAGTTTCTTGTCCGACGCCCAGAGCACACAGACCTGCTAGAGATTGAGGATAAGCAGCTAGCCTATGAAGATTTCCCCCGGTCGCTGCTACCGGAAACTGATAATGAGTTCCTGACCCCCATTGCCCCGCTTGACACCGTGTACCGGGCGGACCTGCTCAAGGCCGTAGGAGCGGACCCTGATTCTGATACACCCAAAGCAAGCTTGACGGGAAAAGAGGCTTACACCGCGCTTCGCGTAGCCTACCGCCGGCACATCACCGAGCTAGCTATCCACGACCTCACCAGCTACGCGCCGGTCAAATTTATGCCTACTGTGGGGCATGTCTTAGCTGACCTGGCAGCGGGCGCTCTTGAAGCAGCACTGGCCGTTGCTCGCGCCGAGGTTTCGGCAGCGCGAGGAGAGGACACTGTTGCCGCAGTTGAACTGGCGATCATCGGTATGGGTAAGTGTGGTGCACGGGAACTCAACTACATCTCGGATGTTGATGTGGTCTATGCAGTGGCACACGCACCGCTTTCAGACCTTCCAGAGGGATTCACCCCCCTAGATGAGAACACCCTGACACAGGTGGGCCTTGAGCTCGTTCAGGCTCTATCCAAAGCAATTATGGCACCAGCGCCAGAACCGGCCCTATGGGAGGTCGACGCCAACCTCCGCCCCGAGGGTAAAGACGGGGCGCTTGTCCGTACCGTAGAGTCCTATACCAGCTACTACAAACGGTGGGCGGATAACTGGGAATTCCAGGCCCTCCTGAAAGCCCGCCCCATAGCGGGCAACCCTGCCCTGGGGGTACGGTGGGCGAGGGCTATGCGCCCCTTCGTCTGGGAGTCAGCGGCCAGGGACTCCTTCGTGGAATCCGTCCAGGCCATGAGACACAGGGTGACAGATAATATCCCTGCCGCTGAAGTTGACCGTCAGATTAAGCTTGGCCCCGGAGGGCTGCGCGACGTAGAGTTCACGGTTCAACTACTCCAGCTAGTCCACGGTCGAACCGATGAGAGCGTCCGAACTCAGACAACCACCGACTCTCTGAGTGCACTAGCAAAGGCCAGCTACATCAGCCGCAAAGATGCCCTTGACTTCGCCGAAAACTATGCCACCCTCCGGGTCATGGAACACCGTATTCAGCTGCTCTATATGCGCCGGACCCACCTCATGCCCGCCAAAGAAAAGGACCGACGCACCCTAGCTAGGGGTATGAGCTCGCCACTAGCCCCCAACCAGCTGACCGAAGCCGACATGCTCAAACAGTGGGCAAAAATCAAACGGGTGGTTAAGCTACTCCACGAAAGGCTCTTCTTCCGTCCGCTTCTTGCCGCGGTGGCTCACCTATCCAAGGACGAGGTAGCCCTCAGCCCCCAAGCCGCACAAGACCGTTTGGCAGCCCTGGGCTACAAGGACCCCCGCCGCGCTATGGGGCACATCGAGGCCCTGACCAAAGGCCTACGCCGCTCTGCCGAAATTCAGCGAACGCTCATGCCGGTACTCTTGGGGTGGTTCGCCAAGGGAGTAGACCCCGATGCTGGCCTACTGGGTTTCCGCCGTATCAGTGAGTCCCTTGGCGGTACCCCCTGGTATCTGCGTATGCTCCGAGACTCACCCGCCGCAGCAGAGCGTCTATGTACCCTACTCTCCAGCTCACGCTTTATCACTGACCTACTGGAAGATACCCCCGAACCCATTGCTTGGCTTGACCGAGACGAGGACCTCAAACCGCGAGACACCGAGGTCATCATTGGTGAACTACGCTCCCAGCTCACCCGGCACACCGACCCCCTGGATGCCATCCGTGCCGTCCGCATGGCACGACGCCGTGAAATCCTCCGGTTATCTATGGGTGAAGCGCTAGGACTGACCACCACTGAGGAAGTCGCACACGGTCTGTCCGACATCGATCGAGGGGCTATCCAGTCAGCGCTCGCTATTGCCGAACGCGAACTCTATGCTGAGGGCCGAGAACCGCTCACCCATGTAGCAGTTATCGCAATGGGCCGTCAAGGCGGGGCCGAAATTGGCTACGGCTCAGACTCAGACCTCATGTACGTTCATATTCCGCGCCCAGGAGCAGACGAACGTGAAGCCCAAGCAGAAGCCACCGAACTCATTAACCGCATGGTTCAGCTCCTCAAACAGCCGACCAAGCCGCCGATTCGTGCCGAGAAAGTGCTCGAGATTGACGCCGACTTGCGACCAGAGGGCAAGCAGGGGGCTATGGTGCGTTCGCTGGACTCTTTCCGGGAGTACTACGAACGTTGGGCCGATACCTGGGAGTTCCAGGCTCTACTGCGTGCCCGCCCCTTTGCTGGTTCTGAGACGGTGGGTAAGGCTTTTGTAGAGCTGATTGCTCCTTACCGTTACCCGTCTACTTTTGGGGCTGCACAGGTGACTGAGATTCGGCGTATGAAAGCGCGTGTGGAAACTGAACGTATGCCTCGTGGAGCCGATAAAACACGCCAGCTCAAACTGGGCAGGGGTGGTCTAACCGATGTTGAGTGGCTGGTTCAGCTCCTTCAGCTTCAGCACGCGCACCGGGTTCAGGGTATGCAAACGACCTCAACCTTGGGGGCTTTGTCCGCTGCGGTTGAAGCCGGAATTGTTGAGCAGGACGATGCTCAGCTTCTGAGTTCGGCCTGGAGACTTGCCTCGAAGATCCGTGGTTTGAATGTTTTGAGGACGGGCCGGGCTTCAGATACTTTAACGACAACACGATCTGATCTTGAGGCCATTGCGCGTTGGTGCGGCTATGAACCGAACTCGGCACGCTTACTCGAAGATGACTACCTGCGTATCACCCGTCAGGCTCGGGCTGTCTATGAGAAGCTGTTCTACCCGGCCTAGATATCACGAGAAAAGAGAAGATAATGACTGAGCACAATGGAGTGGCTACTGTACGCATTGACCGTCTTGACTCTATGGATGACCGCGTTTTGCGCGCCGGATGGCCGACTGGCAGGCTACACCTTAATGTACCGGCTTCAGGGAAGCGAAACGGTTGAGCAGGATGATGGGCGACTACCGAGGCAAGGGACTGGGCCTTGCTCTCAAGATAGCCAACCACCGTCAGCTTGAGCCTAAGGGCACCGATTTTACGGGGCTGGTGGAGTTGGGTTGATCGCAATAACCTTGCAATGCGAGCTATCAACCAGCAACTGGGCTATCAAAGCCTGGAGCTATGCCAGATAGTCGAGAAGCAGGGGTAGCTAGTGCTGCTCTGCCTTCGAGATTTGGTCTGCCAAATCTTCGGGGGAGAGATCTGCATTTGAGAAAGCCTCGTTGAGCGGCAGGTGCAGGCGGAGCCCGGTGCCCGGGCAGATTTCTACATGCGCACTGCGGAGTTTGAAGTCTACAAGGTGCCCACCTTTATCTCGGTTGTCACTGATGAAGTGCGCGTGGCACCCGGGCACGCCGATACCCTGCTCGTAAATAGGGGTGCGGAACCCAACAATAGTGCCAGTGACATCGTCAAACTGGACGATATCTTCGCCTTCTACCGCATCAATCATCTTGGGGTAGGGTTTGGACTGCTTTTTGACGGTTCGGGTGCGTACCCACTCAAAGTCGCCCACAATTTTGATGGCATACATGTAGTTATCTGAGAGGGTGAAATCATCGAGCACCTGGGAGGCACTTTGCCGAAGTAGGTTTCGGGGTAGTTCGCGCTTAATTGCCGGGACAAAGTTAGTAATCACGGCAAAAGGCGTCTTCTGGTCAAGGTCAGCTAAGGAGACAGAACCGTCAAAGCGCACCTGGTAGCAGGTTCCATCGAGCACGACCATCTCACCATCGAGACCGTCAAAGGTTCCGACCCCAAAGTTTCCGTGCCCCAGGAGCTCACCGATTGTCATATCGCCGTCGTAGATACCGTCTAAAAGCTGGCTCATGAGGCCGGTCTGGAAGACTTCGTTCCGGTAGATGGTGCTACGTCCTTCAAGAATTGAACTCTGCTTGCTCACGTTTTTCATCTCTTCTGAACTTATGGGTCTTTACACTCAAAAGCCGCGCCCCCCACCCACAGAATCTGTGGATGTGGGAGCGCGACCCTGGGCTTATGGCACCAGTTTACGGCAGATTAGACACCGTAGTACAGCTGGTACTCCAGCGGGTGCGGCACCAGTGAGAGGGGCTCCAGCTCCTTGGTGCGCTTATAGTCAATCCATGCCTGGATGAGGTCCTCGGTGAAAACATCGCCAGCGAGCAGGAAGTCGTGGTCTGCTTCAAGAGCGGCCAGGGCTTCTTCGAGGTTGGCCGGAGCCTTCTTGATATCTGCTGCTTCTTCAGCGGGCAGCTCGTAGAGGTCCTTGTCAATCGGTGCTGGGGGTTCAATGCGGTTGCGGATACCGTCTAGACCAGCCATGAGCTGGGCAGCGAAAGCCAGGTAGGGGTTTGAAGAGGGGTCCGGTGCACGGAACTCTAGACGCTTGGCCTTGGGGTTTGAACCGGTGATGGGGATGCGGATACCGGCTGAACGGTTACCCTGCGAGTAGACCATGTTCACGGGTGCTTCGTAACCGGGAACCAGGCGCTTGTAGGAGTTTACGGTGGGGTTGGTGAAAGCCAGAACTGATGAGGAGTGCTCAATCAGACCACCGATGTACCAGCGGGCAAGGTCGGAGAGGCCAGCGTAGCCACGCTCATCGTAGAAGAGGGGCTCGCCGTCGAGCCAGAGTGACTGGTGGCAGTGCATACCTGAACCATTGTCACCGAAGACGGGCTTGGGCATGAAGGTGACGGTCTTGCCCCAGGCATCGGCGGTGTTCTTGATGACGTACTTAAACTTGAGCAGGTCATCTGCAGCCTGGGTCAGGGTGGAGAACTTGTAGTTGATTTCTGCCTGGCCGGGTGCGCCAACCTCGTGGTGAGAACGCTCGACTTCGAGACCAACTTCATCGAGGGCTACGCACATGGCATCGCGTAGGTCGGCCTGCTTATCGACCGGAGAGACAGGGAAATAGCCGCCCTTGGTCAGTGTCTTGTTACCCAGATTACCGCCATCTTCGGTCCTAGCTGAGTTCCAGGGAGCTTCATCGGAGTCGATCTTGAAGGAAACAGACTGGGGGGTCACCTCGTGCTGGACGTTCTCGAAGACGAAGAATTCAGCTTCTGAGGCGAAGAAAGCGGTATCGGCAATACCTGTTGACTTGAGGTATTCTTCAGCACGCTCAGCAACACCTCGGGGGTCACGGTGATAGGGCTCTCCGGTGCGTGGGTTGACAATGGAGCCGGTGATGATCAGGGTCTTCTCAAGACGGAAGGGATCAACATAGGCACTGGCTACATCGGGAATGAGCTGCATATCGGACTCAGCGATACCCTGAAAGCCCCGAATAGAGGACCCATCAAACATCTGGCCTACTGTGAAGAAATCTTCATCAATGGATTTTGCGGGCATGTTGAAGTGCTGCTGGACACCGGGAAGGTCGGTGAAGCGGATGTCAACAAACTTGACGTCTTCCTTGGTGATGAAGTCTAGGACTTCCTGTGAGGTTGTGAACATAATTGGGTGTTCTCCTTGAGATATATCGACCCCGGGGCCCCATGGGTGGGCACCTGGATGTTGTATCTAGCCTAGAGCTAGTTTTTTGCCCTCAAGTGTCGCCTTTGTTTCGCTTGTGTAACAGCCTGAGCACCAAGTTGCAGGCGTGTTAAGGGGTCCTGCAGCTGGCTAAGCTCTCTTTCATTCTAGGAAAGCGGTCAGTGCTCTTGGGTGACCGTGGTATCTCATAGATGACTTTTCTGGGTAGGGGAGTTGCTCTTAAGCCGGTAAGGTTAGATGTTGTGGTATCAAGAAAAGATTTAGGTTCATGGCTTGACGGTGCCCCCACCCATATGGATTACCCGGGGCAGGATATGGGGCGCCCCCGTTCTGGCAGGGGAGCAATTGCCCGCCCTTTGAGCCGCTTGATTGCGTTTTGTATGGATTGGTACCTCATTAAAGGTATTTTCTTCCTCCTGGGGAAGTTTGTTTTCCCCGGTGCGAACCTAGCCTCTCTCGATATTGCCCAGCTCATTTTTTTCTGGCTTTACATGGTTTCTGCCGTTGGTTTCATGGGGCATAGCATAGGTCATTTTGTCATGGGAATGCAGGTTCAGAGCCTTGACGGTAAACCTGCCGGGTGGCTCTCTGCTCTCGTCCGCCAGAGCATGGTGATGCTGGTTCTTCCTGTCCTGATCATGGACGCTGACCAACGGGGGCTTCACGACCGTGCACGTCATACCATTTTGGTTCTTATCCGTTAAGAGGTTCTGAGATGTCAGATAGTTTAAATTCAGAAGAAAATTCCAGATCCATGTCTGACCAGCAACGGTCTTTGCCCTCTTTTCTGACCAATCCCGGCAGAACAGACAAGATCCTTCTAGGCATGCTGGGTTTTATGACGCTTTTTTGGATGGCTTTCATTCCTATGAAGGCCTTCCTACTGGTGGAACATCCTTGGGTTCTAGCCTTAGTGACAGGTTCTGGTTTCGGAACTCTTAGTGCAGTAGCACAGAGCCCAGGACAATACCTGCAGTGGGCTGTGCTCATCGCTTTAGTTGCTCTAAGCCACATTAAGTTTTTAGCTGTATATTTTTTGATCGGTAAGCACTGGGGTCAAGAATTTATTACCTGGGTTTTTTCCAACAGAACCCCCCTCTGGTATCGGGCTTTGGAAGGCTTTGTCCAACGACACCTCTGGATCAGCCTGTTCTTGTGTTTCATTCCTTTTTCGCCGGTTCCAGCTACTTTAATGGTAGCCATTGCAGGAATCCGCAGGGTCAGAGGCTGGACGGTAGGCATATACCTTTACGGTTTGGCCTTGCTTAACAAGAGTTTCTACCTTTACCTTGGTGCTCATTTTGGTGAAAATATCCAACCAACCCTCAAAATTATTGATCGCTACATGATGCAGATAACCCTGGCGCTGTTGCTCTATGTCTTTGTGGTCAACTGGTGGAAGGGCTCCAAGAAGCAGAAAGAAGGTCGGTAGGTACGGTAAAGGCCGGGTTCTTAAAGAACCCGGCCTTTATATATCAAGCCAAATGGTACTAGCGCATGCCCTTACGGCTGGGGCGCATACGCAGGGGATCAACGCCCTTGGGGATCGCACTGAGCATATTGTTGTGCTTGGAGATGGAATCAATGCGGTTAGAAACCTGGTGCATCTCCTGCTGAGTCAGGTGCTTGGGTAGCTTGTTCATTGCCTTAGTGACCTGCTTGAGCTCTACCTGACCCTCCGCGGTACCTGTGTTGATAACGTGAACGGGTACGGTAGGAACAATCTTCTTATAGCGGAGCTTTTCCTTCTGAACCAGGCCGTTGACGCGGTTAGTGGGGCCCTCGGTCACCAGAACGATGCCGGGGCGTCCAATAGCGCGGAAGACAACATCCTGTGACTTATTCACTGCAACGGGCTGCTGCTCAAAAATCCAGCCGCGGCGCAGGGTTGAGAGAGCAGCGCCTGCGCGGCCGGGGCGGTCCTCAAGCTGAGCAAAGGCGGCCTTTTCTGCGCGGCGAGAAAGAACAATCACTGCGAAGAGGATGCCGAAAGGAATACCGATCAGAAGGAAAGTAATCCAGTTCTTCAGCAGAATACCGATGAGCAGGAAAACAAGGACGGTTGCACAGAAAACCAGCGCCAAAATCCAGGGGATATTGGGGTCTTGTTGGCGGGTCACACCATAGACCTGCTTCATCTGGGCAAACATGCCGGGGCCACGCTTAGCGCGGCGCTCTGCGCCTGCCTTTTTCTTTTCTTCGCGGGTGTTGCCACGAGATTCAGCCACTGTGTATCCTTCGTGAGTCGAGAACCGGGCGCCCTAGCTATCTAAGTGATAAGAGCGCCGTAACTTACCCATTCTATACGGCAGGTGCCCGCCGATAAAGCCGGCAGGCACCCAAATGGGATGATAAAGCTAACGGTTGGGGAGACCCTGAAGCCTGGTTTACGCGCCAGCTGCTACCAGTGAGCTTGCTTCTTGCATGGCAAAGCCTTCATCGTCGATGTGCGAGAGGTGCTCAGGTATCTGGCGGCCGTGCTTCTTCATGGCGCGGGCCCAGAGCTTACCGGCACGGTAGGAGGAACGAACCATGGGCCCAGCCA